>JAYUVX010000048.1:0-7146 GCA_043753855.1 Myxococcales bacterium
CCTGACCGAGGAGCTGCACCGCGATGCCACCTGCGATCGCGACGGCGAGCACCACCCGGCGGATCCGGCGCGGCGGCTGGCGCATCCACGCATCGAGCAGCACCGCGATCGACAGCGCGAGGGTCGGCGTGATGAACACGCAGAACCGATAGCCCCACGACCAGTCGCCGTTGAGCTTGTAGCGGCTGTACACGAGGAGCACCGGCGCGATGCTGGCGATCGCCGTGACGCACGCCGCGCGATGCTCGCGCCACAGCCGGGGCAGGGCCGCGATCCCGAGGATCAGCGGCGGCGAGTACAGGAAGCTGCTCTTGCCGGGTGACAGGAACATCGCCCACAACCGCGACATCGAGTTCTCGCCCCAGTGACGCGCGAAGTACTCCGAGTAGCCGGTGGTGAACGGCGATCCGAAGCACATCGCGTTGTAGATCATCGACGCGATCACGAACGGCAGCCCGATCGCCGCGGCGTGCAGCGCGAGCGGGACGAGCTCGCGCCTCATCGATCGCTTGCGCCAGATCGCGACGAGCAGCCCACCGAGGATGCCCGGTGCGTAGATGTACTTGGTCGCGAACAACAGGCCCGCGAACAGACCGAGGTGGCGCGCGTTGTTGCGGCTCGGATCCTCGTCGAACACCAGCAGGTGCAGCACGAACCCCGTGAACGCCGCGGTCTGCGCGATCTCGGAGTACGAATAGTGCGCGTAGACCGAGGTGATGGTCGCGAACGCGACGATCGCGGTCGCCAGGCTCGAGGCGCGCTGCGAGAGCTTGCGCTGCCGGCACAGCCGGAAGAACAGGACGGCTGCCCACGCGCCGAACAGCGAGCAGGCGAGGTGCGAGGTCAGCGGCTTGATCAGACCGCCCGAGCGCGGGGAGATTGTGGTCGCAGCTCCGAGCACGACGAGCCCCGGGATCTGGACCAGCGAGGTGATCAGCGGGTACGTCGAGTACCACTTGCCCTCGGCATCCTTGGACTGGTCGTCGGGCCACGGCTTCGGGATATCGATCGCACCGCGCCGGAGCATGCTCTCGGCGGCCATGTACTGGACGTTGGCGTCGCCCCACGGCGGCTCGCGCCCGCTGAACAGCAGATAGACCGCGAGCGTCGTGACGAAGATGGCGCGGGCCAGACGGGCGTCCGTGGCGCGTGCGGGGAGAGGCATGTCGCGCCGCGGAATCTACCGCGTGCGCGCGTGGTATGCCTGTGCCGTGCCCAGCTTGGTACGCGATATGGACCCCGAGACCTCACCCCCCGACGATGTCCGCGCCACATCGGACGAGCAGATCGAGCGTTGGGCGTACGAGTATCTGCGGCACGCGCCGCTGTCGCTCACGCTGCGCGAGATCCACCGCCTCGTCGCCGTGGAGGCGGTCTCCTCCGGAGCGGGGCCGGTGCTCGATGTCGGCTGTGGGGATGGCTTCTGGTGGACGCTGCGCGATCACGACGATCGCCAGGTGTTCGGGATCGATATCTCGGCGAGCGAGATCGCGCAGGCCAAGAAGCGGATCACCGCCGAGGTCACCGATGTCTCCGCCGAGCAGCCGTTCCCGGGGACCGAGTTCGAGCAGATCATCGGGAACTGTTCGCTCGAGCACGTGCCCGATATCGACGGTGCGCTCGCCAACCTGCGCAAGGCGGCGGCCACCGGCGCCCGCCTCGTGATGTTCGTGCCCACGCCACGCTGGGCGTATCAGGGCCGGCTGCAGTCGTGGCTGCTCGCGCACGCGCCGCGCGTCGCGATGAGCGTCTCGGGTGCGCTCAACGGGTTCTTCCAGCACTGGCACCTCTACGACTCCAAGGTGTGGACGCGGCTGCTGGCGCAGCATGGCTGGAAGGTCAAGGCGATCTACGGCATGGGCTCGTCGCGCTCCGAGTTCTTGTACCGGCTGTTCCTGCTGCCGTCGTTCGGCGAGTTCCTGATCAAGAAGGTCACCGGGTTCTATCCGTCGCGGCTCGCGCGCTATGTGCCGAACTCGATGCTGAAGCCGCTCGCCAAGCTCGTGCGGTGGGCGGTCTCCGATCCGCTGGTCGCCGCCGATTCTCCAACGGCATACGAGTACATGATCATCGCCGAGGCCATCGAGCCGCCGGCGCGCTGAGCTGCCATGTCGACATCGACAGATTCAGGAACTGACTACTTCGCGAACCACGTCCGCGCGCGGCAGTTCCCGTGGACGCTCTATCACCAGCCGCTGGAGCGCGACCTCGCGAAGTTCCTGCGCCTGGTCGCCGCCGAGCACGCGAGCGGCGAGGTGCTGGTCGTCGGCTGTGGTCTGCTCCACGAGATCGATGCGGCGCCGAGCGGGCTGACGTTTCACGTCGTCGATATCGATGACCGCGCCGTGGCTGCGGTGCTCGATCGCAAGGATGTCCGGATCACCGGCGGCACCGTGGTTCCGCCCGAGGTGCCGATCGACGACAGCCTCGCAGCGCATCACCGGTTCGCAGCGATCTACGCGAAGGAGGTGGTCGAGCACGTGCTGGCGTGGCCCGCGTGGCTCGCCGGCCTTCGCCGCGCGCTGATCCCGGGCGGCCGGTTGTGGCTGTCCACGCCGAACTACGGCGAGCCGTGGCTACCCGCGATCGAATCGACCGTGCTCGAGCTGATCGCCCGGCGGTCGGGGTTCTCGCGCAAGGACATCCATCCCACGCGGTTCTCGGCAGGCTCGCTCCGGCGCGGCCTGCGCAGCGCCGGCTTCGACCAGGTCGAGGTGAAGTCGACGCCGACCCGGCTCGCGCTGACCAGCTGGTCGCGATCGCCCGGCTAATTTAATTTGGCTCAGGACGCGGAGTGGAACCGTTCCTGGTAGATCCGCAGGATGTCGGCGGCGGTCTCTTCGATCGCCCGGTTGGTCACATCGATGACCGGCCAGTTCGGATGCTTGCGGAAGATCTCGCGCGAGTACGCGATCTCGGTCTCGATGTGGGCACGCTGGCCGTAGCTCGAATCGTTGGGCATTCCGAGGTGCGACAGCCGCGCCTGCCGGATCCGCATGAGCATGTCGGGCTGGACGATGACGCCGAACACCTTGCGGTCATCGACCTGGCTCAGCTCCTCGGGAGGATCGACGCCGAGCACGAGCGGGACGTTGGCGACCTTGAGGCCGCGCTGCGCCAGGTAGGTGGACAGCGGCGTCTTCGACGTGCGCGAGATCCCGACGAGGACGAGGTCCGCCTTGGGGAGGTTGCGCGGCTCGGCGCCGTCGTCGTTCTTGACCGCGAACTCGACCGCCTCGATGCGGCGGAAGTAGTCGTCGTTGATCGAGTGCAGGAGGCCCGGGACTCCGGCGGGCGCCGATCCGAGGAATACCGCGAGCTTGCTGATCAGCGCGCCGATCAGATCCACGGTCTCGATGTTGTAGCGCTCGACCAGCTGGCTGATCAGCGCACGCTCTTCGGTGTTGACCACCGTGAACACCACCAGTGCGCGCTGCTCCGCCGCCTTCTCGAGGATCTGCTCGAGCTCGCTTTCGAGTCGGACCCGCGAGTACAGTCGGATCTGAACCGGCTCGCTGAACTGCAGCGTCGCCGCGCGAACCATGCGCTCGGCGGTCTCGCCGGTCGCGTCGCTGATGATCATGACCGTCTTCATAGCTGTCGCCGTCTATAACACGGGCAGACGATGACGGGGCTTCGCCGGATCTCGCGTTGCGCGATGATCGATCACCCGCGGACACTCGGGATCGGGCGCGGATAGCTCACCCGTGACGTGCGCGGAAACCACCTTGCAACCTCCTCGACACAACCCGTGATACTCGCAGCTCGCGCAGGGCTCGGCCGCCGCGCGCCAGGTCCGAAATGGCCCGAAGGCATCCGGAGCCGCCCAGTACGCCACGAGCTGATCCAGCGTCGGGCGTTCACCGTCGAGCGCCGGCGGCGGCGAGGCGAAGCTGCACGCGGTGAGCTGGCCTCCTGCCTTGGCGCCGACGAGGAAATCGCCACCGGTGCAGCCGTACACGGCGAGCTCGGAGAGCAGCGCGCGATCGGGCCGGTGGTGCGCGAGCATCGGGGTATAGGAGCAATCGACCTTGATCCGGAGCGCGTGACGCCGTGCCGCGGCGAGGATCACCGGGAGGAAGCCGCGATGCTGCGCATCGGTGCAGCGCTGACCCTCGTAGGTGCGGGCGCCGCGGCCCGACGGCTTGAAGCGCAGCAGCTCGACCTCGCTCAGCCGGCGCTCTGCCGCGTACGCGAAGATCTCGTCGAGCTCGCCGAAGTTGTGGCGGGTGACCACGACATTGATCCCGATCTCCTGCTTGCGTGCGCGCAGCGCCCGGACCGCGGCGTCGGCCCGCGCGAACCCATCGAACCCGCGGACCTTCGCGTACGCAGCGCCGAGCCCATCGATCGAGACGTTGATCTGACCGAACAGCTCGGCGATCGGCAGCAGCCGCTCGAGACCCTCGAGGCCCGACGTGGTCAGGTTCGGCACGATGCCGCGGCGCCGCGCATGCTCGGCGAGCTGGCCGAGCCATGGCAGCACCGCGCTCTCGCCGCCGCCGAGCGCGACGTGAAACACGCCGGCATCCGAGAGCACGTCGATCGCGCGCGTCCACTCGCCGAGGCCCCATTCGCTCGCCGCGGCCTCGGGAGATGCGCCGGTGTAGCAGCCGCTGCACCCGGCACCGCAGCGATTGGTCAGCTGCAGATGGGCTTCGAGCGGCGCCGACAGCACCACCTCGCCGACGGCCGGCTCGTCGCCGTGCCAGAGCGCGCTGGCCGGTGTTCGCAGCACGCGCCGCGCATAGTCGCGATCGACGAACACGAGCGCCCGCGGCACCACGGTCTGCACGATCGCGCCGAACCGCTCGAGTCGCATCCGGCGCGCGGGATGCCTGCGCTCGGCGCGCGCGCGTTCGATCAGCGCGAGGCCCGCATCGACGGCGCGGGTGACGAGCTGACGAGCGCGTGCAAGCACCCGGCAAATCTAGCCGATCGTGCGCTAGCTTCCAGGTATGCCCGTGATCGATTCCGAGTTTTCCAGCGCGTTGGCTGCCGAGTGGGTTGCCGCGTGGAACAGCCACGACCTCGAGCGGATCTTCAGCTACTACGTCGATGACTTCGAGATGCGCTCGCCGCTGATCGCCGAGCGCGGGTTCGCACCGAGCGGCGTCCTGCACGGCAAGGAGGCGATCCGCCCGTACTGGGCTGCGGGGCTGGCGACCGCCAGACCGCCGATCAAGTTCGAGCTGCTCGAGGCGTACGCGGGCGTCAACACCGTCGCGATCCGCTACCTCAGCGTCGGCCGCCGGCTGGTGACCGAGATCCTGACGCTCGACGATCAGCAGCGGATCATCGCCGGCTCGGCCTGCCACGGCCCGCCGGCCTGACGATCGAATGGATCCGTACCGCACGTCCTACCCCACGCTGCTGCCGAGCGACTGTGAGCTCGATCGGCTCTCCGTGTGGTTGCGTCTCGCGCCGCTGCGGCTCGGCTCCATCGTCATCACGCCGAGCACGTTGACGTTCGAGCCGCGTGTGGGCCCGCGGCGCGCAGTCCCGATCGTTGACGGGCTCGTGCGCCTGCGGCTGTCGCTCGCGGTGAGCGTCACGGCGCGTCGCACGCGGCGAACACCCAGCACCGCCGAGACCATCGCGTCATGGCAGCGGATCGTCGATAGCCCTCCGTACCAGCAGCCGCTGGCTCCGGCCCCGCATCGCACGATCCTTTCGCGCGCGTTCGGTCACACGTTTGGCGGCGGAGTGCAGGAGCAGCGAACGTTCGTGCCGATCATCGATGGCGATCAGCTGCTCGTGATCGAGGCCGCACCATCGTTCGACCTCTGCTTCGCGCAGCGAGCACAACTGCCGTGGCCCGACGCCTCCGCCCGGCTGCTCGGCCGCGCCCTGGCGTGCCTCGGCCGTGACGAGCTCGCGCGGGTGATCGCTCGGCTCCGCCTGCATGGCGATCGCTGCCGCGTGTTCTCGCGCACCGAGGTGCGCGCGCGACCGTCGTATGCGGTGGAGAAGCGGCGGTTTCACCTGCTCGGTCGCAACGCGCGGGATGCGATCGCGCTCGAGCCCACACCTGCAGAGCTCGCGATCCTCGACGCCTGGGCCGACGGTCAGGACGGCTGAGCGCGCAGCGCATCCCGATACGCGCGGATCGCGGTGCTGATCAGAGGCTCGTTGAGGTACGTCGAGAGCAGGTCGAGGTCGATGCCGGGGCTGGATCTGGGCCGACACCGCCGTCCTCAGCCCTTGGGTGCGGCGGTGACGTCGGGCGGGGCGGGCCTTCGCCAGCGCAGCAGGGCACCGATCACGGGCGTCACCACGGCGAGCGCGGTGGCGCCGAGCAGGAGGAACGTCACGTCCACGCCGAGGCTCGACGAGTTGGGGTTCATGCCCCACTTGATCGCCAGGATGCGGCCGCGCTTCACGCGGTGACTATACGCCTACTCTGCCGGGCCGGCTTGCACGGTCTCTGACAGCAGCTCGACGAGATCGCCGTGCACGATCGCGATGTAGCCGATCGCCACCGCACCGACCGCGCACGCGAGCACGTGAGCCAGCGCGCGTAGCCGATGACGCCGACCGCGGGCGCGCAGCAGATCCAGCGTCGTCCCGGACAGCCACCCGAGCACGATCCCTGCGATCGAGATCTGCGCCACTGCCGGCGCGACCACCGCGCGCGCTGCGAACGCGAGCCCGGTCAGCACCACCGCGACCGGGGCGAGGAACAGGACCTCGACCGGAGGACGCAGCGCCGGGCGCCGGCGACCGCCGCGGAACATCGCGTCGAGTAGCGAAACGATCATGCCGAGCAGCGCGAGCCCGAGCGCGATCCACGCCGCCAGATCCAGCCGATCAGCGCGCTGTCCGTTCGCGATGTCGGCGCGCAGGGTTTCGCGGATCAGCCGATCGACCGGATCGTCCGCCGGCAGCCCATCGACCAGCTGCTCGGCGCGCGACCAGTCGTGCGCATCGATCGCAGTGCCGGCGCCGCCGCGCCGCGCCTCGCCGATTCGCTCGGGCCACCGTCGCGCGATCTCGGCATAGCGCGCCTGTGCGAGCGACAGCTTGCGCTGCCGGCGAAGCACCTCCGCGAGCCACAGCGCCACGTCGGGCGCACCCGGCCACGGCCGCGCGGCGAGTGCATCCGCGCGGCGCACGAGCTCGGCGGTGGACAGCGAGTCCGCCTTT
>JAYUVX010000049.1:0-57300 GCA_043753855.1 Myxococcales bacterium
TGACACCCGTGCTCCAACGCGTCGCGCTTTTCGATCGCGTTGGTCCGAGAGTCCCCAAGCGACAGGCAACCGCGACCGGTCAATGAACATGCGCGGGCAAGCAGTCGGTCGGCGGCCGCGTCGTCTTCGAGCGGCAGTTCGCACTCATCGAGATAGCCACGCGCACATCCGTCCGCCGCGGCAGCCGCGGCCCGCTTCCCGTTGCGTGGGATGGCGTAGCACGAGGTCGCGTATCCGCGCTCACATCGCCGGGTCGCCGCTCGGTTCGCCTTGACGACCAGTTGCTCGAGGTCCGCGCGGGCTGCGTTCGAGTCGGCGAGAGCGTGATGCGCAGCTTCGCAGCCGTTCGGGTCGCCCAGCTCGCACGCCCGATCGAGGAGGAGCGAGATCTCGGCGGGCGAGCTTCCCCCCACCGCTCCATTGTTGGCATTCGCGCGACTTGTCGCGATGCACGCAGATGCCAGCCCCCTGCGACAAGCGGTATCGGAGTTCGAATAGGCAGCTGGACTCCTGGCCACTTCGCCATCGAATAGGCGGCAGGCATCAAGATTACCGGCGACACACATCGGAGACAGCACGTCTATTCCTGCGCGGATCCGAACGTAGTCAGCCTCGTCCACAACCGGCAGTGAGGCCGACAGTGACACGGCCCACACGCACGACGACACGTCCGCCTCCGCATTGCAGGACTTGAGGAAGAAATCGGCAGCTTTGGTGCGGTGCTCGACGCGGCTCCCCGACGCGGGCGCGCTGTAGTCGAGCGCTGACACCTTCTTCAGTTCTTCCTCGGCCTGTTGGCGCGCAGGATGCCCCGAAGCAACCGGCCCCGTGTTCCTGGGGCCGCAGCCGATGAAGCAGACAGTTAGAAAGAGTAAGCGCGCAGCTGACACGGTGAAAGCTTACTGCGTTTCGACCCCGTCAGGTCTTCTTGGTAGGGGCTCCGAACGGAACCGCACTGACCTCGCCATCACCATCGACGATGCTCGCCTCGAGAATCGGCTTCGTGGTGGTCTCCTTGACGTTCTGGCTCCAGGTGATCTGGGCGGTCGTGCTCTGATTGGCCTTGGCCTGGGCCGATCCCCCCGCCTTGTTCGTAGTGTCGGTCTTCTTGTAGTCGTCGGTGGCTGTTGTATTGCTGGCACTACCCGTCGTCGTGGTCGACGTACCGTTTTTAGTTACGTCGACGGTCGTGTTGTCGGTGCCGTACTTGTTCTTCACCGATGACATGATGGTGGTCATCTTCGTCTTCAGATGTTCCTCGGCGTTGGCCTTGGTGTTTGTCACGGCGGTCGTCTTGTTGCTCCCGTTGCCGTCGCCCGTGCCCGTCGTCTTGTTCGTAATCGACGTGTCATCGTGCGTGTCCTTGAAGTGAACCTTACCGCGTACCGCGAAGATCCCCGCGGCCTTCTTTCCGAGGTCGATGGCAAGGCCAAACTCGTTGAGCTTCCGAAGGTACTTGCCCGCGCCGCCCGGTAGCTCCTTGAGGATGGGGATATCGATAACTTCGTCGACTACGCCCAGCGCATCCTCGAGGTACGCAGCCCAGTTCTTCTTGTCCTTGTCGCCCTCCTCGGAGCCGCCCTTGACGTTTTTCGTGTAGTCCTCGAACTTGAAATCCTCGGTGTGATACTTCCACTCGCCGTTTTCGGTGTACGTCGCGTGCGCGTCCGCTTTGCTGACGAGATCTGACGTGAATGTCGAGACCTTCGACTCGATGAGCGACACGATCTCTTGATACGTACGCTTGCTCTCCTTGTGATACGTCTCGCTCGTTGTCGTGGTGGAGCTCGAGCCAGCGCTCTTGTCCTCGACTTTCTTATCATCCACCTTGACGGTGTTCGTCGTATTATCGGAATGGACCTCGCCGCTAACCTCGCTGCCGCTGGTCTTGATGTTCGACCCACCGCTTGTGACGACCTTTTCGGCAACCGCGACCACGGGCACATTCAACAGGATGCCCGGGTTCTTGCGGGCCTTGTAAAAGACGTGAGTCTTGCCAGCATCCTGCAGGCTCTTGTTGGTCTCGTTCGGCTCCACGCTCACATGCACGTTCTGCGTGCCAGCGAACTTCGACAAGACCTCAGCCTCTGCGGCCGCCTTGACCGCATCGAGGTCGCCAGTCTTGGCTAGCTTTTCCCCGATGAACGTCTGGAGCAACGCATTGGCCTTCTTCTCGTCTCCCTTCTTGAAGTCGCCGGTTACTTTCGCCGTATAGCTCTTGTCGATGTGCTCCGCGTATTTCAGCTGGGCCGTGAGCGTTCCGGTCCCCTCTCCCGCGCCCTCCTCGTCGTCACCATGAAGCGGCACGACCTGATTCGCGATGACCTGGCTTGCCCCGCGGGTTACGCCCTTCTTGTCGATCGTCTCGTCTGAACCGGGAGAAGTCGGCGCGATCGTGAGCGGATCAAACCACAGGGCGGTGTCCGCCAGCGCGGCCTTCGGACCTGACTTCGAGGCGCCCGGAATGTTCTCGTAGTTCGCCCGAACCTTCAGCTGGGTGTTCTTGCCGGGAATCGCCGCCGGCTTGTTCGGATCAGCTGTCTTCGGTCCAGCCGAGTCCGTAGTGGGCGGAACATTATCGGACGCGGGCGCGGGCTTCTTGGCTTCAGGTTCGGACATAGAATCTCCTCGACGATTCGTCTAAAGCGGAGACGGCATGATCCGTCCCATTGCCTGATATTCGAGCTGTGCTGCACGGGCGAGATGCTGGTGGCTGACGGGGACGTCTGCATCGGCGGCGAAGAACGCGGCGCGAAGGACAGCATTGCGGATGTATCCGCCGCTCATCTCGTAGCGCGCCGCCAGCGCGGCGAGGTCCAGCCTGCCGGCCACCGGGACCGTCTTGCCGATCATCGACCGCCAGAGTTTTGTGCGCTCTTCGACATCGGGCATCGGGAAATGCACCAGCATCGACAGCCGACGCCGGAATGCCTCGTCGATGGCGGTGTCGTTGTTAGTCGTCAGAATGCACACGCCGCGAAACGATTCGAGCCGCTGCAGGAGAAAGTTCGTCTCCTGGTTCGCGTGCCGATCGTTACTCGTTTTTACGTCGGTGCGCTTTCCGAATAAGGAGTCCGCCTCGTCGAACAGCAGGATCGCGTGTCCAGCCTCGGCGGCATCGAACAGTGAGGCGAGGTTCTTCTCGGTCTCGCCGATCCACTTGGAAGCGATCTTGCTGATGTCGACCTGGTACAGGTCGGTCTCCAGCTCATTGGCGATCAGGCCGGCGGCCATGGTCTTGCCGGTGCCCGGCGGGCCTGTGAACAGCGCCGAAACACCAAGCCCACGCCCTGACAGGGATCCAAGCTCCCACGTCTCGTAGACCGTTCGGCGTCTTCTGACACGCGCCACCAGCTCGTCGAGCGCATCGCGTTGTTCCGTGGGGAGAACAAGGGAGTTTCTCGTCTGTTTCGACTCGATGCGATTCGCGAGACCTCCAAGCTGGCCGTCGAGGACGCTGCGGAGGCCGGTCCGGAGGTGCCGAGGCGCGAACGCGGCGGTCGAGTCATGAAGTTGCGCGCGCGCGACAGAAGCCGCTTCGGCGATCAACGCAGGTGCGATTGGATACATGGTCGCGAGCAAGTCCGCGTCATCCGGCGAGAGCATCGGGAGAGCGCGCATCCACAAGCGCACTCGCTGCAGCCCGGTAAGTGGCTTTGGCTCGATAATCTGTGGCTTCCGCAACCGGTTGCCGGGGATCACGCTCGACGTCGTAGCCAGCACGAGCAGGCCTTCGAGCTCGAGCATGATGAGTTCGATCAGATCACACGGCGTCTTCTGGGGTGAGTGCTCTACTACGCCATCACCGGCCGTCACCAGCGCGTCGAGATCCCGAAGGAGTGGGACTCGATTGAATAGTCGGCATTCGCGGGCGATCGCCGTCAACTGGGCGCGCGCATGTGCTGGGTTCGAGGACAACCGCCTGAGGTCGACCTCGAGCAACTCGAGCTTGCAGCGAGCCGCCCCCGTGCGCAGCAACGTCCGTCGCCCGCTACCGCGCTGCCCCTGCACCACCACAGTTCGACTTTCGCCGGTCGGCCGAGCACTCCCGAGGGCGGCCATCAGCACCGGCCAGCAATCCGGGTCTGCCTCGACACCTTGCCTGCCGATCCCCAGCTCGCACTCGTCGGGAATGACCACAGCAGCGATCCGGAACAAGTCCGCATCGGTGCTGAGGTCTTCGTTCGCAAGCGCGGCAATCCTGCGAGCGATTTTCCATGTCTTGCGATGATCCGCGGCGGCGGCATCTGTATCGGTACGCTCGATCAAGCCCTGCAGCACGAGTGGACTGTTCGGCGCGAGCAGACGCGATGCTTCGGCGTAGTTCCGCCCCCCGAAGGCAACAAGCCTCACGGTGTCCGTCGTGGGGTCCGCGGCGTTCTCCGTGTTGAGATCGCGCAGCATTCCCCGCGATACGGCGCACAACTCGTGCGCGAGCAGTACCCAGACAAGACGCAACTCGTTGGGACCGAGCCCAAGGCGCTCGCTCAACCACGTGATCGGGAACCGGACACCCCACGAGCTCGTCGCGTCGAGCCTTGCGGCGACGTAACGTTCGCCCTCCATGAAGTCCGTTGGCCACCCAGGAGCCGGTCGCTCGCCGCTCGTGATGCGTTGTCGTTCAGCCAGTGCGAAGCGGATCCGCCCGCGCGCGAGCTCGAGCTCGGCTTCGACCAGCTCTCGCTGGCTGGAGAACGGCTCGGTCGCCGGAGCACCCACGATTGCCAAGTCCGACACGCCACGATGATACGTCACACGAACCGCCATCCTCCCTCCCGACAGCTGAGATGATGGCTCGCATCATGCCGACGAGATCCCATCACAGCATTCGGCAAACCGGCCAACTCACTGCAATAGCAGTGTTATTCTTTCATGCTGCTGTCTGCAGACCACATTCTGCTCTTTGCATTCATGCGTAGACGGTGTCCATCAGCTTCTGAGCCTTCGCGGCGCGTCCCGGGTCCTTCGTTGTCGCGACCAGCCGTCTGAGGTGTGCGTTCGCATCGTCGAACATGCCGAGCTGAAAATTCGCGGTGGCAAGGCGATCGACCCGGTCGTTCGGGGAGAGCGGGCCGAGCCCAGCGCACATTGATCGATGGTAGAGAGGGAGGGCAGTGTCGGCCGGCAGGATGCGCAGCTCGCTCAACTACCTGAGGCCGTACCGGAAGCAGCTCGCGCTCGGCGTGCTGATGCTCGCGCTGACCAACGTGTTCTACCTCGGGGTTCCCGAGATGCTGGGCCGCTCGGTGGATGCGCTCGGGATCGAGGGCTCGGGGGTGATCGGCACGTTCGTGCTGTGGATGGTGGTGTTCTCGGTACTCACCGCGGTGACCCGGATCGCCTCGCGCGTCCTGATCTTCAACTCGGGCCGCGCCGCGGAGTACGACCTGCGCTCGGATCTGTTCGGGCACCTGATGACGCTGTCCCCGGCGTACTACCGCGACCATCCGACCGGTGATGTGATGTCGCGGCTCACCAACGACGTGCAGACGGTCCGCGCGATGTGGGGCGCCGGCCTGCTGAACCTCGCGAATGCGCTGATCGCGTTCGTCACCGTGCTCGGCCGCATGCTGTGGGCCGATCCGATCGTGACGTTGTGGGCGATCCTGCCGTTCCCGATGATCTACGTCGTCGGCCAGGCGATGAGCCGGCGGATCTACGGAACGATGCGCGCGGTCCAGGCCGAGCTCGGCGCGCTGAGCTCGCGGATCCAGGAGGACCTCGGCGTGATCCAGGTGATCAAGACCTATGGCCTCGAGGGCGTGCGGCGCAAGGGCTTCATCGAGCGCTCCGAGAAGCTGCTGCGCGAGAACATGGAGGCCGCGAAGGTCCGCATCCAGCTCGGCCCGATGCTCAACACGCTGGCCGCGATGGGCATGGCGATCCTGATCCTGTTCGGCGGCCGCGCGCTGATCCATGGAGACATGACGAAGGGCGAGCTGGTCGCGTTCTCGGGCTACCTCGCGCGGCTGGTGTGGCCGACGCTGACGCTCGGGTTCATGCTCGCGCTCGTCCAGCGCGGCCGTGCGTCGTGGTCGCGGCTGGTGCAGCTGCAGGACACGATGCCGGATATTCCGGACGGTGCCGGCCCCGCACTCGAGGCCCGAAACCAGCCCGCGCGCGTCGAGGTCAAGGACCTGACGATCCGGATCGGCGAGCGCGCGCTGCTCGATCGCGTCACGCTGACGCTCGAGCCCGGAACCGTCACCGCGATCGTCGGCCGCACGGGTGCGGGCAAGAGCACGCTGGTCGATGCGCTGTGCCGGCTGATCACCGTCCCTGCCGGGACGGTGTTCCTCGACGGCCGCGACGTCACCACGCTGCCGCTTGCATCGCTACGTGCACAGATCGGCTACGCGCCGCAGGAAGCGTTCCTGTTCTCGACCACGATCGCCGACAACATCGCGATGGGATACGGCGGCGGGACCGCGATCCCCGCGGCGCGCGCGAAGGAGCTCGAGCGCGTGCTCGGCATGGCCGCGGCGGCCGATCTGCGCGAGGAGCCGAAGGTCACCGCGGCCGCCACGGCGGCGGGTCTCGCGCGCGATCTCGCGGCGATGCCCGAGGGCCTCGGCACGATCGTCGGCGAGCGCGGCATCACGCTCTCGGGTGGCCAGCGCCAGCGCGTGGCGCTCGCCCGTGCGCTTGCCTCGGCGCCGCGGCTGCTCGTGCTCGATGATTCGCTGTCATCCGTGGACGCAGAGACCGAGCGAACGATCCTAAAGCACTTGCGTGACGTGATGAGCGGACGAACCGCGGTGCTGATCTCGCACCGGGTCGCCGCGATCAAGGACGCCGATCAGATCATCGTGCTCGACGGCGGCAAGATCGTCGCGCGCGGCACCCACGACGAGCTGCTCGCGCAACCCGGTACGTATAGCGATCTGTATCAGTCGCAGCTCGACCCCGACATCGCGAAGCAGGAGGCGGCGAGCTGATGGCCACCGCGATGGCGAGCCAACCGACCACCCCGCCCTCCCCCGGCGGCGGCGGAGCCGCGGGCGCACGCGGTGGCGGCCCGGAGGAGGTCGTCCTCGGCAAGGCGTACGACGTCCAGCTGATGCGCCGGCTGTGGCCGTTCATCCGGCCGCACTGGAAGCTGTTGCTCGCGTGGGCGCTGTTCATGCCGGTCACGATCGCGCTCGAGCTCGCGCAGCCGGCGCTGTTTCGCTATGCGCTGACCACGCACATCCTGACCGGCAACATCACGCCGCTGCCCTATGACGCGGCTGCCTACATGGCCCTCGTGCTCACCCAGGGTGCGTCGGGGTTCTCCGAGACCTGGTACCTCCAGCTCGCGGGCCAGCGCACGATGCACGCGCTGCGGATCGCGATCTTCGACAAGGTGCTGTCGCAGCGCGCCGCGTTCTTCGACCGGATCCCCGTCGGCCGGTTGATGACGCGGATGACCAACGACATCGAGAGCCTCAACGAGATGTTCGCGCAGGGCGCGATCACGCTGATCGCCGACTTCGTGAAGATGGTCGCGATCGTGATCGTCATGCTGACCATCGACCCGGCGCTCACCCTGCTGACGTTTGTCACGCTGCCGTTCCTGGTCGTGCTCGTCGAATACGCGCGGCGGCTGATGCGCGCGTCGTTCCGGCAGATCCGCGTGCGGCTCGCCGCGATGAACGCGTTCGCGCAGGAACACCTCTCCGGTATCAAGGTCGTCCAGCTACTCGGGCGCTCGACCACCGCGCAGCGCGAGTACGACGAGATCAATGCCGGCCATCGCGATGCCTACCTCGGCCAGATCCGGGCGGACTCCGCGATGTACGCCATCGTCGAGGCGATCGGTTCGATGGCGATCGGCATCGTCATCTGGTTCGCCGCCGGCCACCGCGCCGAGAGCATCCCGATGATCGGCGTGGTGGTCGTATTCATCGAGTACATCAACAAGTTCTTCATCCCGGTCCGCGACCTGTCGCAGAAGTACGCCGTGATGCAGGGCGCGATGGCCGCCAGCGAGCGGATCTTCCAGCTGCTCGACACCGACGAGCCCGACGGTGCGACCGATCCACGCGCCACGCGCTCCGACGGCGGCCCCGCCACGTCGAACAAGACGGGCCCGGCGATCGAGCTCACCAACGTCCACTTCAGCTACGGCGCGGAGCCGGTGCTGCGCGGCCTCGACATGCGCGTCCCGCGCGGCGCCACGGTGGCGATGGTCGGCGCCACGGGTTCCGGCAAGTCCACCGTCATCAAGCTCCTGACCCGGCTCTACGAGCGCGAGCGTGGTGCCATCAAGATCGACGGCGTCGATATCCGCGACCTGCCGCTGGCCGAGCTCCGCCGCCGCATCACCGTGGTCTCACAGGACGTGCTGCTGTTTGCCGGGACGCTCGCCGAGAACATCGCGATGGGTCAGGACTATACCCGCGAACAGCTCCACGACGCCGTCCGCCGGGTCGGCCTCGACCGCCCCCTCGCTCGACGCGAGAGCGGCCTCGACACCCAGGTCGCCGAGCGCGGCTCGAACTTCTCCGCCGGCGAACGCCAGCTGGTCGCGTTCGCCCGCGCCCTGCTCCGGAACCCCGAGATCCTCATCCTCGACGAGGCCACGGCACACGTCGACCCCGAGGCCGAGCGGCTGATCGAGAAGGGCGTGGCCGAGCTGATGAAGGGCCGCACCACCCTCGTGATCGCCCACCGGCTCTCGACGATCCGCAACGCCGACCTGATCGTCGTGGTCGACAAGGGTACGGTCCTGGAGCAGGGCCGCCACGACGAGCTGGTCGCCAAGGGTGGGTACTACGCTGCCCTCGAGCGCACGTTCCGGCGCCAGGACGCCGATGCCTCCTGACAGTGACGCGGGGTCAGCGTTCTCCGCACATCCGCGTACCAGGTCCAACCAGCCAGGTCGGCGAGATTTGGGTATCATTCGATACAGATGTCCGTCGCTCTGAGCGCGCTCCACGCTGCCGTCGATGCGATGGCAGATGGCGCTATTGTCGCCGAGACGCGAAGCGGGCAGGTGTTCGTCAATGCCGCGGCGCGCGAGATGCTCGGGATCCCCAGCGATGCGGTGGTCGACACCACCTACTTGAAGGACACCGTCGGGTTCTATCCGTTCGATCTCGCCGCCGGCGCGAGTGATGGTCAGCCGATCCGCGAGGAGGTCCGGATCGGTGATCGCGTGCTGCACTCCGTGGTCACGCCGCTGCGTGAAGGCGAGGAGGCGACCGGCGCGATCGTCATCCTCCGCGATCTCGGCGACACCGCGGACGTCTCGCGCCGCCGCGCCGAGTTCGCGCAGGTGATGGCCCACGAGCTTCGCACACCGCTGACCTCGATCGCCGGTGCCCTCGACATCGTGCTGTCTGGTTACGCGGGCGCGCTCTCGGATCGCCAGCTCCGCTACGTCGACATGGCCCGTCAAGCGGCGACGCGGATGAATCAGCTCGTCGACCAGCTGCTCGACCTCGCGCGTGCGCAGGCGGGCTCGATCACGGTCTCGACGGCACCCGTGCAGCTCGACCGTCTCGCGCGCGAGGTGATCGATCGTTATCGCATCGCGGCCGCCACCAAGCAGCTGACCATCGTGCTCGGCGCATCCGCCGAGGACATCTTGATCCTCGGTGATCCCGAGCGGCTCGCGCAGGTGCTCGGAAATCTGGTGACCAACGCGATCCGGTTCGCGCCGACCGGCGGCGTGATCGACGTGCAGGTGTTCGGCCCGCCGCTCTCCGAGGATGCCGTCGGCGTCTCGGTCCACAACTCCGGCGATCCGATCGCCCCCGAGGACCGCGAGCGGGTGTTCGAGCCGTTCTCGGCCTCGAGCCGGCGGGTCGGCGGCACCGCGCTCGGCCTCTCGATCTCGCGGACGATCATCGAGGCGCATGGGGGACGGATCTGGGTCGAGTCGAACGCGACCGGCACCAAGTTCGTGTTCACGCTGCCGGTTTCTGCGAAGTCCGACAAGACCGCGCAGATGCCGAACCCCAACGACGGTCCCTCGCGCCGGCGCGGGCTCGGCGAAGGAGCGTGCGCGCTGGTCGTCGATGATGATCCGCGGCGCGCGCTGCTGCTGAAGGGCCTGTTGATGTCGCTCACCGACCGCGTGCTGGTGGCCAACGATGTCGACTCCGCGCTCGTGATCGCACGGGCCGAGCACCCTGCCCTCGCCGTGGTCGCCGGCGCGATGGTCGATGCGCTGCCTCTGCTCGCGATCCTCGAGCACGATCCGGACACCGCGAAGACCGCGGTGATGGTCGTCGGCGAGGCCGAGCGCCGCACCGATCTGCTCGCCGCCGGCGCCGATGACCTGCTCGAATTTCCGATCCAGCCCGCGGTGTTCCGCGAGGCGTGCTTGCGGCTCGTCGAGAGCGGCCGGCGTGAGGCGCCACGCGTGCTGGTGGTCGACGACGATCCCTCGATCAGGCTGATCTGTCGCGAGGTGCTCGAGATCGGCGGGTACCAGGTGCGCGATGCCGGCAACGCGAACGCCGCGCTCGCCGAGGCGCGCCGGTTCCGGCCCGACATGATCCTGATGGACGTGCTGATGCCCGGCATCGACGGCTATCGCACCGCCGAGATGATCCGCGCCGATGCCTCGATCGGCATGGCGCCGATCATGTTCCTGTCCGCACGCGGCGACACCGCCGACAAGGTCCGCGCGTTCCGCTCCGGCGCCGAGGACTACATGGTCAAGCCATTCGATGCTGCCGAGCTGCTCGCGCGCGTTGCCAAGGCACTCGATCGACAGGCCCGGGAGCTCGGCGCCTCCCCGACCACGCAGTTGCCGGGTGCGGACGCGATCCAGGGCGAGATCGAGCATCGCCTCGAGAATGGTGATTCGGCGGCCGTCGCCTGCTACCTCGACCTCGACAACCTCAAGGCGTTCAACGACTACTACGGCTACGCGAAGGCGAACGCGGTCATCCGCCAGACCGGCAACGTGATCCGCAACGTCGTCGTCCAGAGCGGAGGTACGGGGGACTTCATCGGCCACATCGCAGGGGATGACTTCGTGTTCGTCACGTCGCCCGAGCGCGTCGATGCCGTGTGCAAGGGCATCTGCGAGCGGTTCGATCAGCTGATCCGGCTGTACTACGACCCTGCCGATCGCTCGAAGGGCTACATCGAGACCAAGGATCGGTTCGGCGTGCAGCGGAAGTTCCCGATCATGAGCGTGTCGATCGCGGCGATCTCGCTCGCCCGCGCGAAGACCTACGCTGGACTCGCAGAGCTCGCCGCGGTGGGCAAGCGCACCGCGAAGGCGATCCCCGGATCGATCTACGTCCGAGACGGCGAGATCATGATGTCGCCGCCCGCATCGACCTGACTACCGCCCGCGGATCGCGGCGCCGATCACCGTCCACTGGCTGCCGCCGAGCATCGTCGCGGTCACCTCGTACCCGCCGGGAGTGGGCGCCAGGCGATCCTCGGTCAGATCGCCATCGAACGTCGAACGCGTCGTGAACTCCGTGCCGGTGCCCGGGGACCCGCCGAAGAACGTCGCGTAGCCAAACAACAGTTCGTTCGGTTCGGTCGTGGTGATCAGACCGCTGCGTGCACCGTCGATGGACGAATCCGTACCTGTGGCGAACGCGCTGACCTCGATCGGACCGGTCTGCGCCGTGCTCGCATACTCGTGAAGACGGAGGCTGTAGTAGGGGCTCGGTGCGCCGTCGAGCGTGGAGGTGATCGTCGTCGGTCCCGACGTGCGGGCGATCGCGTACGCCAGGTAGTGCCGCAGATCTCCGAGCCCATCGAACGGGCCGAGCAGCGAGTAGCGGTTGTTCTTGTCGTCGGTCACGCCGGTCAGCCGGAAGGGCGCGCCGGGACTGAACTCGACTCCGACGAGAAGCAGGTTTCCCGCCATGACGTCTGCGGGCAGCGACGCCGTCACGGACGCGAAGCCCGGGTTTCGGGCCGAGTAGGTCTGCACGAACGCGGGTGTGATTGGAACGCGGCCGTCCCGCGGCTCGAGTTCCGCCGCGGCGTCCTCACCGACGCGCACCTCGAACCCGAGGCGACCGCAGCCGGCGATCACCACGAGGACAACACAACCGAGGCGCATGGCCCAGTATCGCAGAGATCTGCTACTTCGTGCCTACGAGCTCCCGGCGCTGCTAGCCGTCGAGGGTCAGAGCGCCATACCTACAGCCAGCGCGCGAGGAGCAACAGCTCCGACACCTCACCACCAGGTGTCGTAGTCCTCGGCGATCCCGATCACGTGCTCGAGATCGTGGACGCGGCCGTTCGCTGTGCGCAACCGTCCGCTGAACGCACCGATGACGTGACGCAGCCGGTGCTTCACGAGCGGCAGGTCGAGCCGCTGCGAGACATGCGCGACCGCCTTCATCGAGATATCCACGGTGTCCGCGCGGATCCGCCACGGGCTCGGACCCTCGTCGGATTGCGAGGCGAGCTCGACGTGCGAGATCGGTTCGCGCTTGCCGCCGATCCACACCGCGTTCTCGCTGACCGGCGCATCGGGCGTGGGATCGACGAGGTTCAAGCCGATCACCTCGCCGTGCTTGGTGCGGCCGCACAGGGCGATCCACTTCCACACCGCGTGGCGGAGCGCGTACATCTTGGTGAAGTCCAGCGTCCCGTAGGAGCGATCGGGGATGAAGTCGACGGTACGGCCGTCGAGCACGACCTTGCCGGTGACCGAGAACGCGGCGAACTTGTGGGTGTAGTTCCAGCGGCCGCCGGGGAGCGGCACGCAGAGCGAGAGATGCTCGTCGGAGGGCTCGCTCGAGAACGCCAGATCCGCGGTGAGTGCCCCGCCGCCTTCGGTGCGCGCATCGACGTGCGCGGCGAACCGGCGGCCCCCGTCGAGGTTCTCGATCGTGACGCCGAGGCCGCGCGCGCGGAACATGTGCGCGCCGGTCGCGCTCGAGGTAGCGACCCGGGTTCCGACCTGGAACGGCGTGATCGCGAACTTCTTGTGCACCTTGCCACCCGCGAGCTCCGCGGCGTAGACGAATCCGTTGCTCGCGAACCCGGCGGTCCCGACGACGAACGCGATGAACAGCTCGTCGGTAGACGCGGTCATGTACTGCCAGCTCTTGAGCCGCAGCTTCTGGCGATACGCGGTCTCGGCGCGCCCCGCGGTGCCCGGCTTGCCGGCGAATCGATCGAACGAGTGAACGATCTGCGCGTCCTCGAGGTTCGGCTCGAGGAGCGGGTGATCCCACGCTCCGACGATCGGGGTGGTGCTGTTCGGTCCGACCAGGTCGCTCACCGCGGCAGGTTATCGAAGCAGGTAGCGAAGCGCTAGCCGCCGAGCTCGATCCCGACGCCCTTCGCGCTGCGCACGAGCTCTCCGGCAGGATCGATCAGCTTGAGCTTCTTGATCGCGCGCTCCATCGGGCTCCCGACGAGCTTTCCGCCCTCGATCGCAGCGACGTGACCGAACGCGCCCTCGACGATCAGATCGACCGCCTTGACGCCGAACCGCGTGGCGAGCTCGCGATCGAACGCGCACGGGCGACCACCGCGTTGCACGTGGCCGAGCACCGTCGTGCGAACCTCGTATTCGGTGCGGGTGCTGATCATGTCGGCGAGCCGCTGCCCTGCGCCGCCGAGCCGCTCCTGCTGACTCGCGTTGCCCGCGGACACCACTGACATCGACCCGCCGCGCGCCCTGGCTCCCTCCGAGACGATCACGATCGAGTAGCTGACACCGCGGCCGTGGCGCCGGTGAAAGGCATCGATGACGCGGTCCGGGTCGTACTCGATCTCGGGGATCAGGCAGACGTGCGCCCCACCCGCGAGCGCCGACGTCAGCGCGATCCAGCCGGCGTAGCGGCCCATGACCTCGACGATCATGATCCGCTCGTGGCTCTCGGCCGTAGTGTGGAGCCGCTCGACCGCGTCGACCACGATCTCGACCGCGGTCTGGAAGCCCACGGTGATCTCGGTGGCCTCCAGATCGTTATCGATCGTCTTCGGCACGCCGACGATCCGGGTCGCGCCGCGCTGGATGAACTTGTGCGCGAACGACATCGTGCCGTCGCCACCGATCACGATCAGGCCGTGGAGGTCGAGCTTGTCGACGTTCGCCAGGCAGCGCGCGGACACGTCATGAATTTCGACCCGGCCATCCGGCAGCTTCACCGGATACGCGAACGGGTTGGCGCGGTTGCTCGAACCGAGCATCGTGCCGCCGCGAGGGAGCAGGTGCTGCACGACTGACGGCGTGAGGTCGATGTAGTCCTCCTCGTAGAGTCCCTCGAAGCCGTTACGGATGCCGACGACCTCCCAGCCGAAGGTCTGGCGCGCATGCAGCGTCACCGCACGGATCACACCGTTGAGGCCGGGGCAGTCGCCGCCCCCGGTGAGGATGCCGATCCGCGTGCTCATCGAGCATGAATGGTAGAACAACTCACGACGCGACGCGCGGTGCGCTGGTCGGAAGCCGCAGCAGCGGACGCAGGTGCTCGGGAAGGTTCGCGAGATTCTCGGGATCCTCGTCGACGATCAGCCCGCGGCAGATCGCGGCCTCGCAGTGGCACGCCTCGGCGACCTCGGCGGTGAACGCGTAGTCGTACGTGATCTCGTCGCCGACCGGGATATCCCGGAGCGCGACCCACCACGCGCGCATCGTGCTCCCCTCGTGGTCCCACTTCGAGCACACCTCGGAGTTCGGATCGCACGAGTGATTGAACCAGCGGGTCTGGCAGGCCAGATCCCAGAACACCGGATCGCCCTTTCCCGCGTCCTCGCCCGGCAGGATCAGCGCGTAGGTATCATCGAACTCGGCATCCGCGGTGTACAGGACGCCATCTCCGAAGCAGATGGTCTCGCCGGCCTTGAACGGGCGGGTCGCGATCACGCCGTAGCCATGAATCTTGGAATGAATGACGCGGAGACCTTCGAGCAGCGGCATGGGCCGGTATCTTCAATATCCGGACGGAGACTGCAAGTGCGCTCCACTCAGGATTTGGTAGATTTCGCCGGCAATGGCAAACAAGCTCAAGGTCGGCGTGCTCGGTGCAACCGGCATGGTCGGTCAGCGGTTCGTCTCCCTGCTCGAAGGCCACCCGTGGTTCGAGGTGACGGCCGTCGCCGCGAGCCCGAGCTCGGCGGGCAAGCAGTACGCTGACGCGGTCGCGAATCGCTGGACGCTCGCCGCCGAGGTGCCGCGCACAGCGGCGCGACTGACGGTGGGGAACGCCTCCGATGTCGAGTCGATCGCGAACCAGGTCGACTTCGTGTTCTGCGCGGTCGACATGGACATGGCAGCCACCGCCAAGCTCGAGGACGATTACGCCAGGGCCGAGACGCCGGTGGTCTCCAACAACTCCGCCCATCGCTGGACCCCGGACGTCCCGATGATGATCCCCGAGATCAACGCGGCGCACATGGGCGTGATCGAGGCGCAGAAGAAGCGGCTGGGGACCCAGCGCGGCTTCATCGCCGTGAAGCCCAACTGCTCGATCCAGAGCTACGTCCCGGCCATCCATCCGCTGTGGTCATTCGGTCCCACCAAGATCGCGGTTTGCACCTACCAGGCGATCTCCGGCGCGGGCAAGACGTTCGACTCGTGGCCGGAGATGGTCGACAACGTGATCCCGTTCATCAAGGGCGAGGAAGAGAAGAGCGAACAGGAGCCGCTGAAGGTGTGGGGACAGATCCAGGACGGCAAGATCGTCAACGCCCTCGCCCCGCTGATCACCGCTCAGTGCATCCGCGTGCCAGTCAGCGACGGCCACATGGCAGCGGTGTTCGTGCAGTTCCAGACCAAGCCGACCCGGGATCAGATCCTGTCGGCATGGCACGAGTTCGGGGGGCGGCCCCAGCAGCTCGGTCTCCCGAGCGCCCCCAGGCCATTCCTGCATTACTTCGAGGACGATACGCGCCCGCAGACCCGGCTCGACCGCGACGCCGGCAACGGCCAGGCGGTGTCGATCGGCCGGCTGCGTCCGGATTCGATGTTCGACTGGCGGTTCGTGGCGCTATCCCACAACACAGTCCGTGGCGCCGCCGGCGGAGCGGTGCTCACCGCGGAGCTACTGAAGGCCGAAGGGTTCCTCCAGCCCAAGTGACCGGTGAGCCGTCTTCGCGGTGTGGTGGCCTACGTGAAAAACACTCGAGGGGCATCCCCACCGCGAACTCCCGGGGGTAGCGGTGAGGTAGCGCTTGCCAGGAGACATATTCCGGGCGAGCGTGCGGTGTTATGCTGAAGAACGCTCCTCCAGAGCGGCGGCCGGGTAAGCGGGCCGACGACGACGCGCCCGTGAAGCTGGCGCGCGGAACGCGTAACTCGATCCAGCCGATGCGGCTGGACGACGACGTCGTGGAGACCGAGGTCGTCGACATCATCGAGGACACCGACGACGCAGAGCTCACCGATCCGACTGACGCACACGAGGCCGCCTCGATCGCGTCGATCGACGCGAAGATGCTGGAGATCGCTCAGCGGCGGTTCGGCATTCCGACCTTCCGCCCGGGTCAGGCGCTCGCGATTCGCAACGTGCTCGCCGGCATCGACACGCTGGCCATCATGCCGACCGGCGCCGGAAAATCGCTGTGCTATCAGCTGCCTGCGCTCGAGTTGCCCGGCGTCACCCTCGTGGTGTCGCCGCTGATCGCGCTGATGAAGGATCAGTACGACAAGCTGGATCACCTCCACATGGAGGTGCTGCGGCTCGATTCGACGCTGTCACCGCGGGACGAGCAGACCGCGCTGGCCCGGCTGTCCTCCAACCGGCCGTGCATCGCCTACGTCACTCCGGAGCGGCTCGGTGATCCGAAGTTCCGCGAGCGGCTCTCCACGGTCAATGTCTCGCTGTTCGTGGTCGACGAGGCGCACTGCATCTCCCAGTGGGGGCACGACTTCCGCCCGGCGTACCTCGGCCTCGGCGAAGCCGTTGCCGCGCTCGGCAAGCCGCCGGTCCTGGCACTGACCGCAACCGCACCGCCCAAGGTCAAGGACGACATCCTCGCGCAGCTCCAGATCCCCGACGCGTCGGTGATCGACATCGGCCTCGACCGGCCGAACCTTCGCTATCACGTGGTCAAGGCCTCGAGCGAGCGCAAGAAGCAAGCGCTGCTGCTGCGCCTGATCGAGAAGCAAGAGGGCTGCGGCATCATCTACGCCGCGACCGTGAAGACGGTGGACGCGCTCGCCGACTTCCTGTGGTCGCAGGGCGTCGAGTGCGGGCGCTACCACGGCCGGATGCGCGCCAAGGATCGCGAACGCGTGCAGAGCGCGTTCATGGAGCGTAGCGATCCGCGCCTGATGGTGGCCACCAATGCGTTCGGCCTCGGGGTCGACAAGCAGAACCTGCGATTCGTCATCCACTACAACTTCCCGGGGTCGCTCGAGAGCTACTACCAGGAAGCAGGTCGCGCGGGCCGCGACGGGCAGCCGGCGGATTGCGTGCTGCTCTACCAGCCCGAGGACAAGCGGATCCAGAGCTTCTTCCTCGGTGGCCGCTATCCGACCCCCGAGCAGACACGCGCGGTCGCCGAGGCGCTAGTCGCGGTCACCGGCGGTAAGATCGCCACCGACGATACCGACGACCACGAGGACGTGTTCCGCACCGTCAAAGAGATCGCCGAGCGCGCCGATGCGCCTGCGAAGAAGGCGCGCGTGGTGCTCTCGTTCCTCAAGGAGGTCGGGTTCGCTGCCGAGGCCCCCGGTGCGCTGTTCGCTCCGCGCGCCCAGGAGCCGCCCAGCATCGAGAACCTCGCCCGCGCCGCCAATCGCTACGAGCAGAAGCGCGCGCAGGATCGCGCCCGGCTCGCCTCGATGCTGCGCTACGCCCAATCGCACCTGTGCCGTACGCGGCTGCTGGTGACCTACTTCGGGTACCTCGATGCCCCGCCGTGCGGCACCTGCGATAACTGCGTGCGCTCGGCGAAGTCGGCCGCGGCGCCGAACCGCGAGCAGGAGACGGTGGCTGCAGCACTCGCGGCGCGGCGCGGCGGCGTGGACCCGGCCCAGCGCAAGGCGCTCCTCGAGGAAGCGCTGCGCCGTGGCCGCGGTGGCCGCGGGCGCGCGTTGAAGATCGAGCGCGTCAAGCGCCCGGTATTCGGTCCGCTCGAGAAGGGCGACATCGTGCGCCACTCGACGTGGGGCGACGGCGAGGTCGTGCGCGTCGTCGGCGACAGCGTCTACACGTTCTTCCCGGTCCACGGCGAGAAGCTCCTGAAGTCGAGCTTCCTCGAGAAGATTGACAATTGAGCTCGATGACAAGCTCGCAATTGATCACCTTCGCACCGCCCTCCGGCGATGGTGCGCGGCCCGGCCAAGCCAGGCCTTGCAGTTAACCGCCTGCGGCTGCGCGCTGGCGGCGCATCTCGTACAGCGCGAGTGACGCCGCGACCGAGACGTTGAACGAGCCGATCGCATCGCGGCCCGAAGCCATGTCGATGACCGCGTGGAAGTCGCAGTTCTTGGCGACCAGCGGGCGGATGCCGGTGCCCTCGGCGCCGAGCACGAGGCACAGCGAGAGCGTGCCGTCGATCTGCTCGATGCGCTGCGCGGTCTCGCTCGCGTGCACGGCCACGCGCCACAGGCCGAGCTCGCGCAGCTGATCGAGCGCGCGGACCAGGTTGCCGACCTGGGCCACGGGGAGCAGCTCGCTCGCACCCGCCGATGCCTTGGCGGTGACGGCGGTGACCTGCGCCGCGCGATGCTCGGGGATGAGCACGCCGCCGGCGCCGAGCAAGTACGCGGACCGCAAGATCGCACCGAGGTTGCGCGGATCCTCCACGCCATCGAGCGCGAGCAGCAGCGCGGGCCCCGTGCCGCTGACCAGATCCTCGAGCTGCGCGTAGTGGAACGGGCCGAGCCAGGCCACCACGCCCTGATGCAGCGCGCCCTCCGCGACGCGGTCGAGGGTCTTGCGATCGCGATCCTCGAGCTTGATCCCGGCGGATCGCGCCGCGACGACGATCGCCGCGATCGGATCGCTGGTCTGCCGGCCCGAGCGCGCCGGATCGACCCAGATCGCCTTGATCGCACCCGGTCGTACGGCGAGCAGCTCGCGCACCGGACCTGCGCCGTAGACCGCCCGCTCGCCCGGCCCGCTGAATCCGCCCTGGGCGCCCTGCTGGCTCATGCGAGCTCGTCGACGATGGCGCGCGCCGCGGCGGCAGGATCCGCGGCATCGCGGAGTGGTCGCCCCACGACGACGAGGTCTGCACCCGCGAGCCGCGCCTGCTTCGGCGTCATAACGCGCTTCTGGTCACCAGCGGCGGAGCCCGCCGGGCGCACGCCGGGCGTCACGATCAGGAACGAGCTCGGCGCGATCGCCCGGATCACCGCGACCTCGTGAGCAGACGCCACCACCCCCGCGCAGCCTGCCGCGATCGCGAGCTCGGCGCGCTTCTTCACCAGCTCACCGACCGGGCCGATCGCGCCGATCGCGGACAGATCAGAGTCATCGAGCGAGGTCAGCACGGTGACCGCGAGCACGCGCATCGAAGGGCCCGCCGCCTTCACCGCCGCCTCGAGCATCGCGCGCCCCCCACCGGCGTGGACCGTGAGCAGGCCCGCGCCGAGCTGTGCGACCCGCGCGGTGGCGCGAGCGACGGTCTCCGGAATGTCGTGCAGCTTGAGATCGAGCATCACGTGGTGCCCGCGCGCGACCTGCTCCGAGACCACCGTCGGCCCCTCCGCGCAGAACAGCTCGAGCCCGAGCTTGATCCAGCTGGGGACGCCCTCGAGCCGGTCGACCAGCGCCTCGGCCTCCGCGCGACTCGGTGCATCGAGCGCTGCGATCAGGCGATTGCCGACACCAGGAAAGGCCGCCACGCGGCGGGTGTACCACCGGGGGCGCGCTCGTGGGTGCTACTTGGAGGTGCGGATCGCGAACCCGCCGCCGGTCTCCTCGACCACGGTGTAGACCACGCCGGGATCGGCCCGCCGGTGGTCCTGCCCGAACCGGATCGTCCCGGTCAGGCCCGAGAGCTCGCCCTTGGCCAGCGTCCCAGCGAGGCCCGCGCGACCGGATGCGCCTGCCGCGGCCGCGAGCTGCACCGCATCGAACGCATAGGCCTCGAGGAATCCGGGTGCGCGTCCGAACGCGGCGACGAACCGATCGAGGAACGCCTTGCTGGCCGGATCCTGATCGTCGGGGTAGTAACCCGGCGCGAACAGCGCGCCCTCGGAGTGACGCCCCGCATCCGTCAGGTATGCCGCGGTCAGGTTCTCCGCGGTCGACAGCAGCATCACCGCGCGCCCACCGATCACCTTCTTGGTCCCGAGGGGCTTGGGGATCTTGCCGGTCGCCGCGAGTGCCGGTGCGATCAGGCCCAGCGTGTCGGCCTGCGCCGGGACGAACACCGCGTCCCACTCGCCAGTCAGCTTCGCGGTGAACCCCGCGAACGACTTGGTGTCGGCCTTGTAGGTGACGCTCGTGACCACGGCGCCACCGCCCTTCTCGACCTCGTCCTTGAATGCCAGGGTCATCGCGCGGCCGTAGCCATTCTCCGCGGCGAGCACCGCGAACTTCTTCACGCCTCTCGCCAGCGCGCGCTGTGCGAGCACCCGGCTGCGCGCCTCGCCGGAGTGGACGATGTGGAACACGAACTTCGATCCGAGGTTTTTCTCGGATGCCGTCGACAAGCTGAGCAGCGGCAGCTGCAGGCTCTCGGCGCGCTGCCCGGCCGCGTCGACCGCACTCGAATCGATCGGACCGACGACCGCGATCACGTTGCTCCGCGCAAGATCCTCGACCGCGATCACCGAAGCATCCGCATCGACCGCACTACGGACCTCCACGGCTGCGATCCCCTTGCCGTCGGAGACCCCGGCCGCCATCGCGAGCCCGGCCGCGGCCGCCTCGGCCACCCGGTTCTGCTTGCCGCCGAGAGGGAGCACGGCGCCGACGAGCCCGGCATTGCCGGTGGTGGCCACTGCACGGTCCGCGGGAAGCTCACCGATCGTGCGCGGCAGGCCGACGGCGACGCGAGCGTTGCCGGCCGCCTCGCGAAGCGTCTGCGCATCCTCTGGCTTGCCGAGCTGATCGGCGATCACCGCGAGCCGGCTCGCCACCGCGGCCATCGAGGGCCCCTTGCGGTCATCGATCTCGTCGTAGATCCGGCGCAGCGCCTCGGGGTCTGCACTCGCAGCGAGATCGATCACGCGCGTGACGATCAGCGCCTTCTCCGGAGCCGTCACCCGGACGTACAGCTGATCGAACACGGGCAGCGCCGCGAGCGGTCGTTCGCTCACCGCCATGGCGTACGCGAGCGCGCCCAGGTACTCGGTGCGCTCGTCATCGTTCTCGATCGCCTTCTCCCCGGCCTTCAGCAGCGAGAGCACCTGCCGCGGATCGCCGGCGTAGTTGTTCGCAATCCCGAGGAACAGCTGCGCACGCGCGGTCAGCCCCGCATCGACGTTGGCGGCGACCGTGGCCTGCAGCGCCTTGATCGCCACGTCGAACTGCCTCGCCTTGACCGCCGCGATGCCGGTGTAGAGCTGCGCCCACGGTGCGATCGGGTCATCCGGAAAGTCCTGTGCGATCTGGCGAAACTCCTCGGTGTTGGTGCCGTCGCGCAGAAACTTCGCCTTCGCCTCGGCAAACCGCGAACGGGCTTCGGCGGCCCCGTTCTGTGGCACATCCGGCACCAGCGTCTTGCGCGTGCCGCGCGGACACGCGGCGAGCGCGACCACCAGGGTCAGCCAGGCCAGCGTGCGCAGGAAAGAATTGATCACGGCCCGACGATAGCGAGATGCGAGACCCTCCGCAAATGACAGCGGCAAGCGCGCGCAACCAATCTGGAGTATCAAGCGGGAATACAATGTCCCGCACGGATCGCATGACCGCCGACCTCGAGCTTGGGTTCGAGGCCCTCGAGGAGGGTGACCTCGACACTGCCGCCGCGAGCCTCGATCGCTGCAAGCGCATCGATCGCAAGCACCCCGACGTGATCACCCTCGCCGCCGGCGTGGCTGATGCCAGGGGCGATGTCGAGGAGGCGATCGCGCAGTACCGCGCGCTTTCCGACCTGCTCAAGGACGATCCGATGCCGCGGATCTGCATCGCACGGCTCGAGCTCCACGGCGTCGGCGATCCCGACGCCGCGCTCGAGACGGTCGAGAGCGCGTTCGCTTTCATCGACGAGGAGGCGGATCTTGTCGAGGCGATCTACATCAAGACCGAGGCGCTGCTCGCTCGCGACGACGCGGCCGGCGCGCGCGCCACGCTGGCCGAGCTCTCGAGCTCCGTGATCGATGACTCCGAGCTCGCCCTCGATCTCGCCGAGCTCGCGCTCGCCGCGGAAGATCCGGCGGCTGCGACCCGGTGGGTCGAGGCCGCGCGCAAGCTCGAGCCTGCGTCCGAGGCCGATGCGCTACATCTGCTCGGGCGCATCCACGAAGCCGCGGAGGATCGCGAGAACATGATCGCCGCCTGGCAGCAGGTCCGGCTTCTCGACGCCAAGCTCCCTCCCCCGTCGATCACGGTGACCGATGACGAGGTCGAGCAGATCGCGACCGACACGCTCGCCGAGCTGCCCGCGAACATCCGCACCAAGCTCGAGAAGGTGCCGATCCTGATCGACACCGCGCCGTCCGAGGAGCTGGTCGCCGACGGGCTCGATCCGCGGATGCTCGGCCTGTTCCAGGGCACACCGCTACCGGAGAGCGGCAATGCGACGCCGTCGGTCACCACCATCCTGCTGTTCAAGACGAACCTCGAGCGGTTCGCGAACGACGAGGACCACCTCGCCGAGGAGATCCGGATCACGGTGCTCCACGAGACCGCGCACTACTTCGGCCTCGACGAGAGCGATCTCGAGGCGCTCGGCCTCGATTGAGCGCCGCACACAGGTAGTCGGGCGTGAGGGTCACGGACGCCTGGTGGTCCTCCGGAGGCTGCCCGGGTAAAATTTCTCATGCAGCCTCGCTTGCTGACTGCCGGTCTCGTGATGTCTCTGTGTGGTCTCGCCTCGGCGGAGACCAAGGTCACCGTCAGCCCGACGATCGCGAAGCCCGGGGACGCGGTGCTGGTGACGGTCACGGGGAGTAAGGACGCTCCGCAGGGGACCGCCAACGGCAAGCCGATCGTGTTCTACAAGTCGAAGGGCGGCTTCCAGGGCCTGTTCGCGGTCCCGGTCGACGCCAAGCCGGAACCGATCTCGTTCGAGATCGAGAGCGCGAGGAAGCCGGTCACCGTGAAGGTCAGGGACACCGTGTGGCCCGAGGCGAGCGTGATCGTCGAGGACGAGATGGCGAACCCTCCGAAACCGGATCGCGATCGGATCGACGCCGACAACAAGGCGATCATCGACGCGGCGCTCAAGGACAAGGGCGAGCCGCTGTTCACCCGCCCGTTCCGCCGCCCGCCCGGCGCGGTCACGTCGGTGTTCGGCGAGTGGCGCACGTTCAATGACGGTCACCGCAGCCAGCATCTCGGCCTCGATTTGTCCGCCACCGAGGGCTCGAAGGTGAAGGCGATCAACGCGGGTACCGTCGTGCTCGTACGCGAGACGTTCCTGGCCGGCAACATCGTCGTGGTCGCCCACGGCGCCGGCATCGCGAGCGCCTACTACCACCTCAGCAAGACCAGCGTCGCGGAGGGCGACGTCATCGCGCAGGGCGCCGAGGTCGGGCTCGCGGGCCACACCGGGCGCGCCACCGGCCCGCACCTCCACCTCAGCGTCCGCGTGCCGGGCGGCTTCGTCGACCCGGCGGGCTTCATGAAGCTCAAGCTCGCGCCGCCCGCAGTGGTCAGCGCGCGGAAGTAGTCAGTTCGTCAGCGGGATGCACCCGCCAAGCACCACGGTGCCGGGCGCGCAGAACCCCTGCGCACCACCCAGGGTCAGACAGCACTGGCCGGCGACCGTGCACTGGCTGTTCTGCGAGCAGAACGGGCCGCTCGGTGCGTCGATCGCGGCGTCGACCATCACCGGCGGTGCATCGACGCTCGCATCGGTGGTCACCGGCGCATCGGCGTGTGCGACGCTCGCGTCGCGCTTCACCGACGCATCGTTCTTCGGCGCATCGTCGCCGCCGCCAACGCCCCCAGTTCCGGCGTTGGCGCAGCTACCGACGAACACTGCGAGCCCGAAGGCGCGGAGAGCTACTGACATCATTACCCCCGGGCGCATGGTAGCGAGACCCGACCGGGCTTCAACCGTTTTCTGAGCCGGTGCCCGATTATCGCTATCCGCGCAGGGTCACGCGAGGGTAGCGACCCGGTCACCGAACAGGCGCTCGAGCCGGGCCATCAGGTCGTCGGTCGGCGACACGGCCCAGGCTTCCGGCAGCTGGACCACGGTCTCGGAGCGCTGGGGGAGCTTGAGCCGGATCATCGCGGTGCAGTTGCCGCGGGTTGCATTGGCGAGGATCGTCTTCAGCTCGTCGATCAGGTCGTGGGTCAGCTGATCGGCGTTGAGGTGGATATCGACCCGCGTGGACTTCTGCTCGCGCAGCGCGGACAGCGGATCGGCCTTCTCGAGCAGCATCTTCCACTCGGGCGCCTCGGCGGTTCCCTCGTTCTTGACCGCGCCCGAGCACAAGATGGGCTCGTCGCTGACGAGGACGTGGCGCACCTTCTCGAACGTTTTCGGGAACGCGATCACCTCGAGGGTGCCCTCGGCGTCCTCGAGCATGAAGCGCGCCATCTTGTCGCCCTTCTTCGTGATCATCTCGCGGTACTGGCTGACGATGCCGCCGACCGAGTTATCGCCGATGCCGCGGGTCCCGTTCGCGAACGAGCTGGTCGACGCCGTCGCATAGCGCTGCAGGTCACCGCGGTAGCGATCGAGCGGATGCCCCGAGACATAGAAGCCGAGCGCTTCCTTCTCGAATGCGAGCAGCTGCTTGTGGCTCCACTCCTCGATGTCGGGATAGGTCTCGCCGAGCTTGGGCCCGCCCTCCTCCTTCGGAGGCTCGGCTGCGCTGAACAGCCCGAACAGCGAGGTCTGGCCACTGCGCCGATCGCGTTGCTCCGAGGCGCCGCGCTCGAGGGCGGCATCGAGGGCCGCGAGCAGCTTCGCACGGTGATGCGCGGCGGTCAGACCATCGACCGCGCCGCTCTTGACCAGCTGCTCGAGCACGCGGCGGTTGCACTTCTGGGTATCGACGCGGCGGCACAGGTCGAAGACCGATTCGAACCGGCCATCCGCGGCGCGTGCCTCGATGATCGCATCGACGGCGTTGGAACCCACGCCCTTCACGGCGCCGAGGCCGAACCGGATCACCTTGCCGCCGAGCGCATCCGCGCGCGGGGTCACCGTGAAGTCCTGCAGCGACTCGTTGACGTCGGGTCGCTCGACTACGAGGCCCATCGACCGTGCCTCCGCGATGAACTTGACGATGTTGTCGATGTTGTCCGCATCGCACGACATCAGCCCCGCCATGAACTCGTGCGGGTAGTGCGCCTTGAGGTACGCGGTCTGATAGGTGATCCAGCCGTACGCCGCGGAGTGCGATCGATTGAAGCCGTACCCGGCGAAGAACGCCATCAGCTCGAACACCTGGTCGGCGATCTTGGCGTCGATCGCCTGCGCCTTGGCGCCGTCCATGAACGTCACCTTCTGCTTCGCCATCTCCTCGGGCTTCTTCTTGCCCATCGCGCGACGCAGCAGATCGGCGCCGCCCAGCGAGTAGCCGCCCATGATCTGGGCGATCTGCATCACCTGCTCCTGATAGACGATGACGCCATAGGTATCGGCAAGCAGCTCGGCGAGCAGCGGGTGCGGGTACTCGACCTTCTTCCTGCCGTGCTTGCGGTCGATGAAGTCATCGACCATGCCGCCTTCGAGCGGACCCGGGCGATACAGCGCGACTGCCGCGATGATGTCCTCGAGGCAGTCCGGCTTGAGCTTCTTCAGCATCTCGCGGAAGCCGCTCGATTCGAGCTGGAACACGCCGGTGGTGTCGGCGCGCGCGATCATCTTGAAGGTCTCGACGTCGTCCTTGAGGACGAGATCGATGTCGAAGTCCGCGAGCCCTTCCGCCTTGCGCTGCTGGTTGACAAGCTTCACCGTGGTGTGGATCACGGTCAGCGTCTTGAGCCCGAGGAAGTCGAACTTGACGAGGCCGGCCTTCTCCACCTCCTTCATCGCGAACTGCGTCACGATCTCGCCGTTCTGTCCGCGGAAGCACGGCACGTACTCCCACAATGGCTTCTCGGCGATCACGATGCCGGCGGCGTGCATGCCGGCGTTGCGGTTCAGGCCTTCGAGCGCCGCGGCGAGATCGAGCAACTCGCGATGCAGCGGGCTGTTGTTGTAGAGCTCCTTGAGCTCGGGGGTCTGCTCGATCGCCTCGCGCACCGGCGGGCTCTTGCCTTGCACCGGCTCGGGGACCAGCTTCGCGAGCTTGTCGGCCTCGCCGAACGGGATCTCCATCGCCCGCGCGATGTCGCGGATCACGCCGCGCGCCTTCAGCTGATGGAACGTGGCGATCTGGCCGACCTGGTCCTTGCCGTACTTGTCCTGGACGTACTTGATGACCTCGCCGCGCCGGTTCATGCAGAAGTCGACGTCGAAGTCCGGCATCGACACGCGCTCGGGGTTCAGGAACCGCTCGAACAGGAGCTTGAACTCGATCGGATCGATGTCGGTGATCCGCATGACCCAGGCGACCACCGAGCCGGCGCCCGAGCCACGACCGGGACCGACCGGGATGCCATGATCCTTCGCCCAGTTGATGAAGTCCCAGACGATCAGGAAGTAGCCCGAGAAGCCCATCTTCTGGATGACGCCGATCTCGACCTTCGTGCGCTCGCGATACTGATCCGGATCGAACTTCACCCCGCGACCCGAGAGCTCCTTGAACCGCCGCTCGAGGCCCTTCTCGACGATCGCACCGAGGTAGGTATCGAGCGTCTCGCCGTCGGGGACCTTGTAGGTCGGCAGGTAGGTCTGATCGAGCTTGAGCTTGACGTTGCAGCGCGCGGCAATCGACGCGGTGTTCTCGATCGCCTGCGAGACATCCTTGAACGCGGCCTCCATCTCGGCCGGCGACTTCATGTAGTAGCTGTCGACCTGGTGCTTGAGTCGCTTCTCGTCCTTGAGGCTCTTGCCGGTCTGGATCGCCATCAGCACGTCATGGGCGGCCGCATCGGCGCGGTTGACGTAGTGACAGTCGTTGGTCGCGACCAGCGGGATGTTGAGCTTCTTCGACATCCGGATCAGCTCGCCGTTGAGCGTGTCCTGCTCGGACGTCGGCGTCGGCATGAGCTCGAGGAAGAAGTCCCCCTCGGGGAACATCGACGCGTACTCCTTGGCGACCTCCTCCGCCGCCGCGACGCCGTTCTTCTCGAGCGTCTGCGCGATCTCGCCGCCGAGGCACGCCGAGGTTGCGATCAGGCCTTCCGAGTGATCGCGGAGCAGCTGCTTGTCGATCCGCGGGTTGTAATAGAAGCCCTCAAGGTAGCCCTTCGAGTTCAGAAACGACAGGTTCTTGTAGCCGATGTCGTTCTTCGCCAGCAGGATCAGGTGGTAGTTGCGCCGGTTGGTGCGATCGGTGCGGTCGGTCGCCGCGACATAGGTCTCGCAGCCGAAGATCAGTTTGACGTCGTTGGCCTTGGCCTCGGTGTAGAGGTCGATCGCACCGAACATGTTGCCGTGGTCGGTGACCGCCACGGTGTCCATCCCCAGCTCCTTGACCTTGGGGAACAGGTCCTTCACGCGAATCGCCCCGTCGAGCAGGCTATATTGCGTGTGGAGATGGAGATGCGTGAACGCGGCCATGTTAACGGTCCAGTGATCTAGCCCATGCGCCGACCACTCCCGAGCCCCTTGTTCGAGATTGTGCGGGCAGCGGGCCTCAGCGCGATTCTCATGACTGGCGCATGCGCGCGATCGCAGCAGCCCGCCGTCCGCCCCGGCCCGCCGATCGCTGCCGATCCCCCGATGGCTCTGGGCTCGATGACCGAGGAATGCGACGCGATGGTGGCGGCGCTGGCAACGTTCCGTGCGTGCCCGAACCTCGATGAGGACAACCAGCGGGATCTCGACGCGTGGACCGAGCGCGCGAACGCCGACTTCACCGCGGGCCGCAAGGCCACGCTCGCGCCGGATGCGCAGCAGGCCATCGCCCACGCGTGTCGTCGCGCGACCGCGAGCGTGGGTGCCGCGACCGAGCGCTGCAAGGCCGGCAAGCGTCCCAAGGTCGACTAGAGGTCGACTAGAGGTCGACTAGCTACGCCGCGCGCGCGGGACGGCTCGCGGCGCGCAGCGCTGCCTTGGCGCCGTCGACGACCTTGAAGTACTCGGTGCGCTCGTCCCTGGTCAGCGTCAGCCAGGCCGTGAACGAGTAGAACGTCATGTAGAAGAAGATCAGGTCAAACAGGAACGTCGGCTTGAACACCATCGTCAGCAGCGTCCCGCCGAGGAACACGACCGCGCTGACGTAGAACGCGAAGCGATGCTTGCGCGAGATCCGGTGGCTCGGGAACGGCAGGTAGGTCAGGGTAGCCAGGCTCATCGCCGGGATCAGGAACACCCCCAGCCACCAGCCCCCGACGACGTGGGGAGCGAGCGCAGCGTCGCAGTAGCCGATCGCCCAGAACCCGAGCACCGAGCGCGGCAGCCCGGCCCACACGCCCTTGACCTCGACGGGCGCGACGATGTTGCGCGCGTGGCGGATCGACACCGAAATGATCAGGGATGCCGCGAGGCCGACCGCGAGCAGCTGGCTCCACGGATGCGGTACCAGATTAGCGTCCTTGTAGACCGTGTAGACGATCGCCGCGGGAGCCACCACGTGCGAGAGGTGATCGCTGATCGTGTCGTACTCGGCGCCGAACTGGTTCGACGTGCCGAGCTTGCGTGCGACGTAGCCGTCCAGCGTGTCGCCGAACAGGTACCCGCACATGACGCTGATGCCGGCGTAGAACGGCTCGCCATCGATGCACAGGCAGATCGCTACCACCCCACCCATGAGGTTGATCGTGGTGAAGATGTCCTTGATGCCGAAGCCGAACATCTTCAACCCAGGCCAGGAAGGACGTGACTACGCGGTCCGGCGGACGACGCGCAGCGACGGCGCCGGCGCACCCTCGAACCGGGTGATCAGCTCGAGCTCGTCCAGCTTGCGGCCGGTGTAGGCCGTACGAACGAAGGTGTCGATGATCAGCTGGTTGAGCTCGAAGCCCTGCTTGGCCGCGAGGCAAATCACGTTCGCATTGTTGATCGTCCGCGCCAGCTCCGCGTCCTCGACGCTCATGCAACGCGCGGCATAAATGCCGTCGAACTTGTTGGCCGCGATCGACATGCCCATGCCTGTACCGCAGCACAGGACGCCGAAGCTCTCCGGGTCGGTCTGGATGGCCGTACAGACCAGCTCCGCGGAGGTCAGGTAGTGGAGCTGTCCTTCATCCACCGCATCGACCAGCTCGCCGTGGCGACCGATGGTGTCGCGATAGGTCATGAGCTCGGGGCGGATGTACCGGTCGTACCCAAAATAGATACGCTTGCCCGCGTGCGAGCCCAGTCGTCGAATCACTGTGGTCCCTTCTAACAAGGTGAAACAGGGAGACGCAAGATCGTTGCCACCCCGTCACCCTGCGGACACGGGTCCTAGGTGTTCAATTTCCCCCACATCATCGGGAGCGGGGGGGCGGAACCTGTCAGGTCCCGCGACCGTGCCGTCAGCGCTTGAACACCTCGGATAGGGCGACCTTGGCCGCGTCGATGTCCGAGTCACTCAGGAATCCGATGGTGCTGAGCTGGAAGTGGCTCTGGTCACCCGGGATGCCGTACAGGCAGAAGAATCCACGCTCCTCCATCGTCCGGGCAAACGCGCTGTAAAGCAGTCCGACAGGGAGGGAGAAGTTGACAGCAATGTTCGACCGGAACTTCTCGTCCAGGAGCGGGCGGATCCCGAGGCGCGCGAGGTGGTCGATGAGCGACTTCATCTGGCGCTGGATGCGCGCCATGTGTGCCTCGATGCCGTTCTCCGCGAGGTGGATGCACGCCGCGCGCAGCGCCGCATGGAGCACCACCGGCTGCGCGAACCGCGGCTGCAGCTCGGCGACCTGCTTCTTGTACTCGGCGATGACGTCCAGGTAAAAGCCGTGTGGTCGGGCCACTGCCGCAAGGGTGGCGATCGAGTCTTTGCGGGTGAACACGATGCCGAGCCCGGGCGCGGCCATGATCGCCTTCGCCGAGGACGCGGTGACCAGGTCGATCTGCGACGCCTCGATGTCGATCGCGTACGCGAACGCGCTCGAGATACCGTCGGCCGAGACGAACTTCCCGCGCCGTTTGCAGATCTGACCGATCTCCTCGAACGGATTGCGCAGCCCGGTACGGGTCTCGTGACTGACGAAAAACACCCACCTGATCGACGGGTCTGCGTCGAGCGCCGTGGCGAACGCCGCAGGATCGAGCGGGCGATCCTGCGCGCCCTTGATCACCGTCGCGTCGAACCCATTCTGGTTCGCCTGATCGACGACGCGATCGCCGAAGAAGCCATTGCTGGCGAGCAGGCCCTTGCCGAGCGGACGCATCGCCTCGAGGCACGCCTCGTTCGCGCCGGTCCCGGTGGCGGTGAGGATGGTCGCGAAGTAGCGATCGGGATGCTGGATCCCGATCAGGTGCTTGAGGTCGCGTTCGGTCTCCGCGAACATTCGCGAGAACGCATCCTGCCGGTGGTAATTGCACGGCGGATTCGCGAGGTACTCCGCAACGAGCGGAGGAATCCGGACGGGCCCCGGCGTGAACAGAATCAGGTCGCGCATCTGGTTCCGATTGAGCTGGACGTGAGCGTTTACCACTGTTTCAACAGTAGAGACCACAAGTACCTGCGTGGTTACTGGCTGGTTGTGGCATGGATCTTGGGTACCTGGTAGCTCGCGGCAAAGCCACTGTCAGGATGGCCGATCTACCGGCTGCGCTCGACGCACATCGCGCTGCCGAAGCAGCGTTAACCACGCTGGCGTCGCCAGCAGCGCGATCCCGATACACGCGATCTCTCCGAGCAGCGCGGCCTCACCGAACGCCCGGATCCCGCCGTTGGCGGAGAGCATCAACGTGCCGTAGCCCACGGCGGTCGTGTACGAGCAGAGCAGGACGGTTGCACCCGTTGTCCGCAGCAGGTGATGCGGACCACGCTGACCGTCCTGCCGATCGCGGGCGGTGAGGTTCACGGCGTAGTCGATGCCGATGCCGATCGTGATCGGAAGCGCGATCAGGTCGAGGAAGTGAACCTTGAGCCCGACCAGCGCGCACGCCGCGATCATCACGATGACGCCTCCCATCCCGCAGACCAGCGTGATCATCCCGTGGCGGCGGAGCCCGATCACGAGGAACACGGCGATCACCGAACCCGCGAGCGCGAACAGAATCATGTTCGGGGCATCCGCCTCCATGGTCCTGATGATGTCGGCGACCACCATCGCCTCGCCCGCGACCACGGCACCCGGTGGGAGCTCGAGGTGGTCGACTTCGCCGGCGAACTCGAGCCGATGGTCGACGTTGAACGAGTTGAACCGCTTCGCACCGCGGACGACGATCAGCCGCCCGATCGTCCCGTCCTTCTCGATGAACGGCCACGCCAGCTCGTGCGGGACATCCTTGTCGGTGACCGGTTCGAGATCGGTCGCCGTCGGGCGGAGCCGGTCGAGATCCGCGCGCTCCGCGTCGCGGAGGCTGGCCTGCAGCTTCGGATCGTCGAGTAGCTTCGTGATCTCACCGAGCACCGCGACCTTCTCGTGCTGCTGGGCGGGCAGCAGGTCGTCGATCGAGTGGACGTCCTGGATCCAGCGCTTCTCGACCGGGCGCTTCGCATCCTCGCCGCGCAGCTTGGCGACCAGCGACTGGACGGAAGCGCGGTCATCGACGGCGATCGCGAGCTGGTACGCCTGCCCCGAGAGCATGTTCTTGGTATCGAGCTTCTGGTTAACGCGGCGTTCGACCTCGCGCGCCTCGTTGATCGCGCGGGTGGACGACTGCAGGTCACGCCAGTCGTGGGTGAACGGGTCGCGAACGATGAACCGGATCGTGATCGCCAGGCCCGCCGCGACCAGCAGGCCCGCAAACCCGAGCACGAGCCTCAGGTGGTTCGTCGGCAGCAGCCGCGCGAGCACGTTGCCGAGCGCCGGCGGCCGCGTGACCGTGACCAGGTTCCGGCGCGCGAGCGTGAACAGCAGTGCCGGCAACACCGTGAAGGTGGTGATCCAGGTCAGGCCCATGCCGACGCCGGCGATCGCCCCGAACTGCCGAAACCCGCGGAAGTCGGTGATCAACAGCGAGGTGTACGCGACGCCCGCGGTGGCGGTGGCGGCGAGCGTGCCGCGCATGGCTCCGCCGATCGCTGCGGTGAGTGCCGCGCTCGCGTCCGCGGGATTCGCGCGCAGCTCCTCGAGGAACCGGGCGACCAGGATCATACCGGCGTTGATCCCGTTGCCGACGACGATCGCGAACAGGAACGCGGTCATCACGTTGAGGTGACCGATCATCGCCCACGCCGTGGCGAACGTCGCCGCGACCCCGACGGCGAGCGCCCACAGCATCGCGAGCACGACCTTGCCCGAGCGGTAGTACAGGAGTAGCCCGATCGCGCACAGGATCACCGTGATGATCACCGACAGCGTCATGCCCTCGAGCACCGAGTCGTGCTCGTGCATCGAGAACGTGATGTTGCCCGACAGCCCGAACTCGACGCCGGGACCGACCTCGGCGCGAACGAGGTCGATCGCATCGCCGATCAGGTCGAGCAGCTTGCGCGCGCGATGTGAATCGGACGCCGGGAACGTGGTCTGCACCGACAGCAGCTGCAAGGAGCCGTCCTTGGACACGCGCAGCGGCGGATGCTTCGCGAGCTCCTCCGCCTCCCGCAGCTTGGTCTGGAGCTCGGCGAGCTTGTCGACGGGCTTGCCGCCGGTCCCCGGTGCGGGCTCGTCGTCGTCGAGCGGAACGAACAGCGGATTGGCATCGCGCTTGGCCGCAGCGATCCGTTCGACGAGTGCGGTCTTCGCGGATTCGAGATCGGCGAGATCCGCGAACAGGAACCGGTGCGCCCAGGCATAGCGGCGCAGTGGCGCATCGTCCTTGGAGAACTGCGCGATCAGCGCGGGATCGAGCACCGCGAGCCGCCTGGCGAGGGCCTCCCCAGCCTGCGTACGCTTCGCCACGCCCTCGGGAGTTGCAGCGGATTCGACCGCGATCTGGACCGTGCCGAACGGGCGCGCGCGCTTCTGCACCTCGACCAGGTCGCGGACCGAGCGCTTCGACTGGGGAAGCAAGTTGGTCAGGTCGCTCTTGATCGACATCCGGCTGGCGAGATACCCGCCGAGCAGCGCGACCAGCACCGAGAGCACGATGATGCCCGCCCGGTTCCGGTCGAGCCACGAGGCGAAGCGCTCGGCTACAGGTCGTGGCACGGCGGCCGGATATACCTTTGTGTCGGGGTCAGCGCCACTGTCGGATCAGCTCGAGGGCCCGCTCGAACTGACCGAGTCGGCCGGTGCGCTCGGTCTCACTCATCCGCGGCGTGTAGTGCGCTTGACCGTGCACGCGCCGCTTGCGGAGATCATCGAGCGTGATCGCGCCGTTGCCCAGGGCGGCGATCGCGCAGGCACCGACCGCGGTCGCCTCCTCCTCGGCGGCCACGACGACCGGCCGGTCGAGCAGATCCGCGACCCGCTGCATCAGCGACGCCGAGCGTGCGAGGCCACCGTCCGCGCGCAACGTGTCGACGACCACGCCCGCATCGCGCTCGATCGCGCGCACGACCTCGACCACGCGGCACGCCAGGCCCTCTGCGAGCGCGGAGACCAGCTGTGCGCGGGAGGTCGAGCTCGACATGCCGAGCCATGCACCCCGCGTGACCCGGTCCCAGTGCGGTGCACCGAGGCCGACCAGCGCGGGCACGCACACGAGGTTCTGATCCACGGCCTCGCCGAGCGCGGGTTCGTCGGTGGGCAGCCCCAGGTCGCGCGCCCACTGGATCGCCGAGCCGAGTGCGAGCACGCCGCCATCGAGCGCGTAGGTGGTCTCACCGCGCAGCCTCCACGCCACGGAGGCCAGCGTCCCGGAGGGCCGCTCGGGGCGCTCGCTGCCGGTGTTCGCGAGGACAAAGCAGCCGGTACCAAACGTTGCCTTGACGTCTCCGCGATCGACGCAGCCCTGCCCGATCAACGCCGCGGGCTGATCGACGATGCTCGCGAGGATCGGAATCCCATCGAGCCGTTCACCGACGCAGCTGCCGAACCCCGCATCGGTATCGCGGATCTCGGGGAGGATGCCCGGCGGGATCGCGAACAGCTCGAGGAGCTCCGCGCTCCACGTGCAGCCGCGGGTCTCGCACAGCAGCGTGCGCGCTGCCGTCGAGGCATCGGTCGCGAACACCTCGCCGCGGGTCAGCCGATCGATCAGCCAGGTATCGACGGTGCCGGCGCGTAGATATCTCGCTGCCGCGAGCTCACGCGCACCCGGGACCTCGTCGAGCAGCCAGCGCAACTTGCTCGCCGAGAAGTACGCATCGAGCCGGAGCCCGGTCGCGTCGCGCACCCTCTCACTGATCGCGGCGTCCTCGGCGTGGCGCGCGATCTGCGGCTCGGTGCGCAGGTCCTGCCAGACCAGCGCGTGGTGCAGCGGGCGACCGGTGCGCGCGTCCCACAGCATCACGGTCTCGCCCTGGTTCGCGATCGCGACCCCATAGGGGCGCACGCCGTGGGCCAACACCTGCGCGATCACGCGCTGCGTGCAGGCCCAGATCTCCTCGGGGTCATGTTCGACCCAGCCGGGCCGCGGCCGGTGCTGCGCGTGCGGCGCGTACGCCGCGTGCACGATCGCGAGCTCGCGATCCACCAGGCACGCGCGGGTACCCGTGGTGCCCTGGTCGATGCCGAGGAGCACGCTAGTCGTCCGACCGCGGATGCCTTCGGGGCGAGGAGGTTCCGGCCCTTACTTCTTCGGGTCGGAAGGATCCCCTCGCGTCAGTCATAGTACTCGGCGCCGAGGTGGGTGATCAGGTCGTCACCCTTGGTGTAGCGGAGCGTGTTCTTCAGCTTCATCAGCTGGATGAACAGATCGTGCTCCGGGTACAGACCCTCGGGCGTCATCGGGCTCTTCCAGTAGAAGCTCAGCCACTCCTGCACACCGCTCATGCCGGCGCGGTGCGCGAAGTCGAGGAACAGCGCGAGATCGAGGACGATCGGGGCCGCGAGGATCGAGTCGCGGCACAGGAAGTTGACTTTGATCTGCATCGGGTAGCCGAGCCACCCGAAGATATCGATGTTGTCCCAGCCCTCTTTGTTGTCGCCGCGCGGCGGGTAGTAGTTGATGCGCACGACGTGGCTGACGTCACCGTAGAGCTCCGGGTAGAGCTCCGGCTGCAGGATGTGGTCGATCACACCGAGCTTGGAGACCTCCTTGCTCTTGAACGACTCGGGATCGTCGAGCACCTCGCCGTCACGGTTGCCGAGGATGTTCGTCGAGTACCAGCCCTTGAGGCCGAGCATGCGCGCCTTGAACATCGGCGCAAGCACCGTCTTCAGCAGCGTCTGGCCGGTCTTGAAGTCCTTGCCGGTGACCGGCAGGTTCTGCGTGCGCGCAAGCTCCATGAGCGCCGCGGTGTCGAGCGACAGGTTCGGCGCGCCGTTGGCGTACGGCACGCCCATCTTGAGGCACGCGTACGCGTAGATCTGCGACGGCGCGATCTCGTCGCTCGACGCCACGAGGCCCGCCTCGAACTTCGCGAGCGACGAGTGCACATCGCTCGGCGTGCGATAGACCTCGGTCGATCCGCACCACACGGCGATCAGCCGGTCGCAGCCGTGGGTCGCCTTGAACTGCTTGATGTCCTCCATCAGCTGCTGGGCGAGGTGCATCTTCGACGTGCCTTTCTTGACGTTGGGCCCGTTGAGTTTCTTGACGTACGCCTGCTCGAACACGGCGGTCATCGGCTTGATCGCCTCGAGCTCCGCCTTGATTGGCTCGAGGTGCTCGTGCTTGTCAAGCACGCCGGCCTTGATCGCGGCCTGGTAGGCGTTCTCCGAGAAGATGTCCCAGCCGCCGAACGCGATGTCGTCGAGGTTGGCGAGCGACACGTAGTCCTTGATCGCTGGCGACCGGTTATCGGTGCGCTTGCCGAGCCGGATGTGCCCGAGCTGAGTGAGCGAACCGACCGGCTGACCGATGCCCTTGCGGATCGCGAGCACGCCCGCGATGAATGTCGTCGCGACCGCGCCCATGCCCGGCATGAGGATGCCGAGCTTGCCGCTGGCCGGTTTGACGTCGACGCCTTTCTTGAGAGCCATGATCGAACACTCCGTGGGTTAGAACGATGGAACTTGCACCGAGCTTCGTCGGAGTTCAAGCGGAGAGGAGGGGTACAACCGGGTACCGCCCGGCGATGACGGAGCGGTGAATCCTCACCGCTCGTCGGGCGCAGGCACGAACGCTTCGAGGATCTGCCGGAGTCGCTCGGGCAGGCGCGAGAGATCACGCTTGATCCCGCGGGGCTCCGCCGGCAGCTCGTTATCGATGATGATGTCAGCTCTGTCACGCGGGTGGAACTGCGTCCAGTACCGGGTCTGTGAAGGAAAGTAGCGCTGATCGATCCGGCGCACGATCTCCGCCTCGGTACGACCTTTTGCCACGTCGCGACGGACGATCCGCCTCCGGGCCTCGGCCTCGGAGATCTCCAGAAAGATCAGCGTACCGGCGGCAGCGGATTTCATCCGCAGTGGAAACACGCCCTCGATCACCGCGACGCTCACGCCTTCGAGTGGGATCGTGCGCGTGCCGGTGCGCTGTTCCCGCGCGACGTCGTAGACCGGCACCTCGACCGATCGCTCGCCCGCGAGGAACGTGCGGAGCGTGCGATCGCACGCGGCGAGGTCGTAGTACGAGTCGTAGTACGCGCTGGCCTCGGCGGAGACGCCGGCCCAGTCGACCGGCGTGCGAAAATCGTCAACGCGGATCGGTACGGCCGCGATCCCACCCGCGGTCAGGGCGTCGAACAGCTGGCGGCAGAACGTAGATTTGCCGCTGCCGTCGAGTCCGTCGATGGTGAGGATCGTCTTCATCTCGACACGTGCGGTGCGAGTGCGTTGACCAGCGCGGCGTGACACGCGCCATTGCTCGCGATGCTTCCGCGGTAGTGCTTCGGGTCGGGCTGGTTGTACCGGAACGGCGTGCCCGAGGCGTCGGTGAAGGTGCCACCGGCCTCGCGAACGATCACCTCCGGCGCGCAGGTGTCCCACTCCTGCTCGCCCGAGCTCAGGTTGATCACGGCATCGAGCTCGCCGGCGGCGACCGCCATCAACTTCGTCGATGCGCCCATCGCGACGCGGCGCTCGACCCGCTGTGCGTCGAGGAATTCGCTCAGCGCCGCGCTCGGATAGGCCTTGCTGGTCCCGACCCGAAGCGCGCGCAGCTCCTGCGTCTTTGCGACGTGCAGTCGCGTACGTACGTCACCGACCACGCGCCATGCACCATGCGCTGAGCTCGCCGCGTACATCACCCCGGCGACCGGGATGTACACGGCACCGACCGCCGCGACGCCGTCGACCGCGAGCCCGACGTGGATCGCGAATTCGTCGCTGCGATTGATGAAGTCCCTGGTGCCATCGAGCGGATCGACGATCCACACCCGCCGATTCGCGAGCCGCGCTCTGTCGTCGGGGGTCTCCTCCGAGAGGATCGCATCCGTCGGAAACGCCGTGCGGAGATTCTCGAGGATCGCCGCGTTCGCATCGCGATCCGCCTGGGTGACTGGCGACTGATCGGCCTTGGTCTCGACCGCGATGGCGCCGCGCCGGTAGTGGGCCAGCACCAGCAGACCTGCGGCGCGAGCCGCGCGCTCGGCGATCTGCAGCTCGGCCCGATGGTCCATTTCTGTGGAACCTAACACGCGTCGCGTGCGTCGCCATGGCCTGTTCGGGCACCACCCGGCAAGTTGCATTTGCTATACGTCGTTGCGTGCCGGGTAGTGCCACCGTGTTCGTCGACTACGCGGCGGCGGCGCATGTGCCCGCCATGGAGATCTGCGGGATGACGGTCGCGGAGCGCGTACTCCGTCAGGCGGCGGCCGGTGGAGCCCAGCGCGCGATCGTCCGTGGTGAGCGGCTGCCCGCCCTCCCCGCCCTCCCGCTCGCGGTCGAGACCATCGCGGCGACCGCCCCCGCGCCGGATGTGCCCGCGATCCCCGGTGACGTGATCGCCGGGGTCCGGATCTTCGACGACGACACGCGCGCACGGGCGCGGCGGGCCCTGCTCCAGACCTGCCGCCGGTCCTACGATGGCCTCGGTGATCGCTACGTGATCCGCGGGCTCTCGCTGCCACTGTCCGCGGTGCTGTGCCGGCTGCGCGTCACCCCGAACCAGATCACCTGGGTCAACATCGTCGTCGGGCTGATCGCCTGCCGATTCGCCGCGGTGGGGACGCGTCTCGCGTTCGCGCTCGGTGGCGGCCTGATGCTCGTGCAGGCCATCTTCGACTCGTGCGATGGCGAGGTCGCGCGGCTACGCTACCTGTCGAGCAAGTTCGGGATGTGGCTCGATAACACCTCCGATGATGTGATCGACAACCTGTTCATCGCGATGCTCGGCGTCGGCCTCGGAGGCATCTGGCTACCGATCGGCATCGGGGCAGCGATCGCGAAGTCGCTGGTCGCGCTGATGATTCACATCGATGTGGCGCGCCGCGGCAAGGCCGGCGACGTGATGGCGTTCAAGTGGTTCTTCGACACCGACGGCGAAGAGCTCGCCGAGCGGTTCGAGACCGCTGCACCGTCGATCATCGGCATCGGCCGTGCGTTCGCCCGGCGCGACATGTACATCCTCGTCTGGGCCGTCACCTGTGCCGCTGGCGTGCCCGTGATCGGGCTCGGCCTCGGCGTGATCATCGGCGCGGGCTACTTCGGGCTCGCCATCGCGCACCTCATCGTGACGCGTCGATCATCCGCATCTGGAGGCCGCGCTTGATCATCATGATCAGCAGCTGACTGCCCTGCGAAACCGCGAGCGTCCAGACCAGGAGATCCATCCGGCCGACGACGAGCCCGACGCCGATCCAGAAGTACAGGTCGATCTCCTCGAACAGAAACGCGCGGAACAGCGACGAGCACAACCAGCCTGCCCACTGCGAAGGCGTACGCGACGGCGGATCCGCGGAGGGAATCGCGGGCGAGCGCCGGTGCGCCGCCATCACGATCCACTTCATGTAGCCGAGCACGAGCAGCGCGTACGCCGCCGCCATCGCCAGCATCGGCAGGCGGATGTCGCCGGTGTCCTTGTAGGCGGCCCAGCCGACGGCACCGCTGATCACGATCCAGGTCACGGCATCGCTGACCTTGTCGTAGAACGCACCGAACGCGCTGCCGGCGCCGCGATAGCGAGCGAGCGTCCCGTCGAGGTGATCGAGCAAGCAGCCGACCTGGACCAGGATCACGGCCTCCCACAAGTACGCATGGTGGTCGGTGAACAGGAAGATCGCGCCGACCAGCTTGCAGAGGTTCGCCGCCGACGTGACTCGATTCGGGGTCACCCACTTCCAGTCCGCGACCACGAGCATCATCAGGATCGAGAGCGGCCGCATCACCAGCCGCGAGTAGAACTCCGAGCTCTGGATGTTGCGGATCCGCCGCACGCGTCCGCGGTCGAAGGCAGGAGTCGCGACCTGGGATGTTGCGAGCTCGCTAGCCGGCACGACGCCGCTCCGCGAGCTCGGCCGAGAGCTCGCGTGGCGGGGCCGCGGGCGCCCGGAGACGTGCGATCTCCTCGGCGAGCACGGACAGGAACAGCGCGATCGAGCCGTCACCGAGATCGCCCATGTTCGCGATCTGCATGTAGCGGTCGGCGAGGATCCCCTTGCACCCGTAGACGATGATGCCGCGCGCCTTCACGGCATCGTAGAGCGCATCGAACGCGACACCCTCGGGCAGCTTGCAGGTGACGATCGAGTGCGACTCGGCGCCCGAGTGGGTGAACGACGGCATCCCGAGGGCGGCGAGGCCGACGCGGAGCTCGCGGTTGCGACGCGCGTACACCGCGAACCGCGCAGCGTGACCGTCCGCGAGGAACTCCGAGCAGGCGGCATCGAGCGCGAAGTACACCGACACGGCGGGCGTGAACGGGGTCTGCGCGAGCTCGTCCATGTAGCGGCGGTAACGGCGGAGATCGAGGTAGTAGCTCTTCGGCTTGAGACCGGCGATGCGGTCCCACACCCGCGGAGCGACGCACATGAAAGACGCGCCGCTGACGGCGTGCAGGCACTTGTTCGCGCTGCCGTAGCAGATGTCGATGTTGTCGCGGACGACGTCGAGGTCCTCGGCACCGAGCGACGACACCGCGTCGACGATCAGCAAGGCATCGTGCTGCTTGCACAGCGCACCGATCTCGCGGACCGGGTTCAACAGGCCCACCGAGGTCTCGTGGTGGATCATCGCGACGACGGCGATGTCGGGGTACTGGTTCAGCGCCGCCTCGATGTCCGCGGCGACCACGGCCTCGCCCCAGCCGTAGCGGAGGTGGATGATGTCCATCTCGTGCACGGTGGCGACCTCGACGAGCCGTGCACCGAACGCACCGTTATCGACGATCAGGATCTTGCGGTCGGGCGGCACGGTAGAGGCCAGCGCCGACTCCATGGCGGCGGTGCCGCTGCCGGTGATCGCGACGACCGTGTGCTGCGGCGTACCGCGGTAGATCCGGCGCAGCTTGCCGGTCAGCGAGACCATCAACTCCGAGAACACCGAGTCGCGATGGCAGACGTCGTGGTGCACGAGCGCGCTCTTCACCGTGGCGGTGGTGTTCACCGGGCCCGGGTTGAGCAGCATGTAGTGGCCGTGCTTCTTGGTCTCGAGGAGGGCCGTCACCTTGTCCTCGACGTCGATCGGGCGACGCGCGGCCCATGCCCACACGTTGCTGCGCAGGCCAAGCACGCAGCCCGCGCGCGCGAGCTCGAGCAGGCCATCCTCGATCGTGGGGTTCGGCAGCCGGGTCAGCGCATCGAGGATCGACGGGCTCACCAGCGCGTGGCCGGTGAACACGCCATCGGAGTCGACCAAGTCCTCGCCGAGCGCGTCGACCCGGAACAGATCGCTGCACGGCAGGTCATCGGCGCCGCGGCCGAGCTTGACGTGGACCTCGGTGCCGGGATCCGATGCGCCGGTGGTTGCGACGACGATCGCGGCAGCGCACTCGGGGTGCTCGAAGCCGACCTGCACGAGAGCGCGCAAGGTCTGCGTATCGAGCGGACGATCACCGCGGACCACCAGGCAGTGGCGACCGGCTTCGATCCAGCGTCGCCCGGCCAGCACCGCCGAACCGCTGAGGTTCTTCCACGACAGGTTGGCGAGAACCTGGACGTTCAGGTTCGGTAGCTCGTGCAGTGCCAGGCGGCTCTGCAGCTCGCCGGCGTGGCGACCATCGACCACGGCAACCTCGGTCACGCCCAGCTCGACCAACCCCTCCAGAGTTTTCCGGATCCGGGTGACCGCACCAGCGGAGAGCTGGTTCCCCGACTCGAGGACGAGCCGGTTTGCGAGCACGACAGCATGCGAGACCATAGACCGTGCCGATGCTGCAACAACCGAACCGCGCGAGATCTCGGGCACTTGTCGGTAATAACGTCAGGTCTTCACCACTTTGTGTCGGTGGTTTGACAACGGCGTAGCAGCCGAGTGCCCGATCCGCCGCATCCCCTACCGCGAATCGCCCCACGGATTGACGGGCTTCTTGCATCGCGTATCGTCGGCGACCCATGAAAGCGGTGATCCTCGCTGCCGGCGTCGGCTCTCGCCTCGCGCCTCTCACCAACGATAAGCCCAAGGTCCTCGTCGAAGTCCTCGGTCGCTCGTTCCTCGCGCGCCAGCTCGAGAACCTCGCGGCGGTCGGGATCCAGGGTCCCGACGTGGTCGTGGTCGGCGGCTACCGGATCGACCGGCTGCGCGAGGCGCTGGCCGGGACCGGCGCCTCGATCGTCGTCAATGACAAGTACGAGCCGTGGAACAACTTCTACTCGCTCCTCGTAGCGGCGAACGCCGTGCGCGGCCATGACTTCCTGCAGCTCGATGGCGACACCATTCTCGATGCGAACCTCCTGCCGAAGCTGATCGCGGCGCCCGGTGACGTCGTCCTCGCCGTCGATTGTCGACGGGGTCTCGACGACGAGATGATGAAGGCGATCGTCAGGCCAGGCACCACCCAGGTGACCACGGTGTCGAAACAGCTAGATCCGGCCCGGTGCGCCGGCGAGTCGGTCGGGATCTCCAAGGTCTCGGCCAAGGTCTCCCAGATCGTGTTCGAGGATCTCGCGAAGTTCCCCGCCGAGAACCTGACACACGAGTACTACGAGTTCGCGTACAACCGGCTCGCGGTCGAGCGCATCGACCTCCGCATGGTCGACGTGCATGGTTGCAAGGTCATCGAGATCGATACGGTCGCGGACCTCCAGGCCGCGGAGGAGCTCCTGCGTCGTGCCTGAGCTACCCGGTGCGCCCGGTGCGTTCGACGCGATCGTCGTCGCGCCCTCGCCCCATCGTCACACCACGCTGCTCGGGCTGACCCTCGTCGAACGCGGCCGGCGCGTGGCCGGGCGGGTCGGTGCGCGGCGCGTGCTCGTGATCGAGCAGGCCGCGGATGCAGCTACCCTGCCCGCCTGGGATGCCGAGCGCGGTGATGCGGGGCTGCTCGTGATCCGTGCGGGCGACCAGATGACGCACATGCCGCTGGTCAAGCCGTTGCTCGAGGGCAATGGCCGGCGGCGGATCGCGGTCGGCCCCGACGGCGACTACGCGGGTGCGCTGTTCGTGACCGGCGCCGCCGGCGATCTGATCGCGGCGCTGGCGGCAGATCCTGCGACCGGCGATCAGACGATCGCGCGCGCCTGGACCGATGCGGTCCGGATCCCGCACGGCGCGATCGCGCGCCACCCGGTGACGTCGCCGAAGGAGCTGAAGGCCGCCAAGAGGCTGCTGCTCCAGATCCTGGCGAAGCCCGCCGAGGACAGCCCGATCTCGACGTACATCTACCGGCCGCTCTCCAAGCCGCTGACGCAGCTGCTCCTGCCGACACCGGTGACGCCGAACCAGGTCTCGTACTTCGTCGGCGTACTCGGCTTGCTCGGGTGCTACCTGGTCGCGCAGCCGGGCCAGACAACGCTGATCTGGGGCGCGTTCCTGGTGTTCGCGTCGTGCGTGATCGATGGAGTCGACGGCGAGCTCTCGCGCCTGCGGCTGACCAGCTCGTGGTTCGGTGCGTGGCTCGATACCGTGATCGACGAGATCACGAGCGTCACGTTCTTCTTCGCGATCGGCTACCACACGTACCTCCACCATCCGCACGGCTGGATTGCGGCGTCGATCGCGATCGGCGCGGTGTTCTACGTGTTCACGATCTACGCGATCTACTACTTCTGCATCGTCGTGCTGAAGTCGGGCGGCAGTCAGTACTACCAGGGCGATCTCGAGATCGTCGACGCGCCCGACGGGGTGGTCCTGCGCCCGCGCGCGAAACCACCATCGACGTTGCCGCCATGGCTGCAGAAGCTCGGCACCGTCGGGCTGTGGATGATCCGCCGCGACTTCATCAACGTGGCCGCCTGGGCCCTGACGTTCGCGAATGCGTTCGAGGTGATCTATGGCGGCATCGGAGCCGGCGTGATCATCGCCGGGCTGATCATCATCCCGGAGCACTTCAAGCTGCGCCGCCAGCTCCGCGAGCTCGCGCGCCGCGGTGCACAGCCCCGCTACGTGTCCGCCTGACCGGGCACCGGCGCGTCGGCGAGCGGCGGTAACTCCTCGGGCGACGCGGTCATCGATCGCTTTGCCGTGCGCAGGCTGATCCCCTGCGTGTAGGCGAGCAGCAGGCCGGTGACCAGCAGGACCACGCCGGTGGTGATCGCGAGCCGCGCCCAGGGAGGCACACCGCCGAGCAGATGATGCAGGCCAAACGCGACCACGGCGGCGCCGATCATGCAGCTCGCCACGCCGGCGACCGAGCGCAGGTACTTCCCCACCGTCCAGCCGAGTGTGTGGGTGGCCATGAACACCAGGACGGCGAATGCGATCGGATAGCCGACCGCCCACCCGATCGCGACGGAGATGTAACCGAAGCGATCGCCCAGCAGCTCGGCGGATCCGATGAAGCAGAGCGGCAGCGCGATCGCGGCTGTCACGGTGTACGTGAACGTCCGCTCCGGTTTGCCCACACCATCGAGGAGCGGCGGCACGACGAAGCTCACCGCACGCAGCACGGCGACCACGCACAGCACGCGCACCGCGGTCTCCGCGCCGGCGTACTTGGGGAAGAACACCAAGATCACATCGTCCGCCGCGACCAGCACGATCGCCGAGTAGGTCATCACGGTGATCAGGTTCAGCCGGGTGAACGAGACGAACTGCGCGATCAACCGGTCCCTCTGCAGGCGCAGCTTCGCGAACGCCGGGAACGCGATGTCGACGATCACGTTCGAGATCATCCGCACCGGCTCGAGCACCACCTCGTAGGCGAGGCGATAGATGCCGAGCCAGTGATCGCCGAAGTAGTAGCCGACGACCGGGTAATCGACGTTGGTGTAGAAGTAGAACAGGATCTGGCTGCCCGAGGTCTTGAGGCCGAAGGTGATGTACTCCTTCGCCTCGCGGAGGCGCAGCACCATCTTCGGGCGCCATGGATGCTGGATCTGCGCGCCGATGCCGGTGACCAGCACGCGGCACATCGGACCGAGGACAAAGCACCAGATGCCGAACCCGGCCCACGCAAAACCGACCTTGCCAAGGAACTCGGCGACGTTCGCGAACACCCGGATCACGGAGAGCTCCTTGAACCGGAGCTCGCGCTTCATCATCGCCACCGGGATGAAGTAGATGTTCTGGAACACCAGCTTCGTGCCGTACACGATCAGCATCCAGCCGATGATCGCGTGGCCATAGAAGTGGACCGCGACGATCGGCGCGACGATCAGCAGCACGATGAACAGCACCGTCGCCGTGAGCAGGTTCATCCAGAACACCGTCGAGATCACCGACTCGCTGTGATCGTCGCGCTGGATCACCGCGGCCGACATCCCGAGGTCGGTGGCCTGGTCGAGGATCGGGAAGATCCAGATGCACTTGGTCGCGATGCCGTACTGCTCGGTATCGATCCAGGTGTTCAGGATGATCAGGATCGCGAGCAGATCGAGGATGCCGACCAACGAGCTCGCGACACCGATCCACGCCAACCCGCGGTTGACGTGGGTGTCCATGCGCTTCTGCTCGGACATCGAACGCCTGGGAGGGTACAGCGAGTCCCCGCGATCGGCACCCTCGCCACAGCTCGATCAAGGTCCGTGAGGCGGATCAGGCCCACCAGTGCTCGCGCGCGAGCACCTCGTCGGCGGCGGCGCGCTCGTGTGGCTCGTCGATCTCGAGCCAGCCGTGGCCGCTGATGTCGGCGATGATCGGCGGCTGGCCCTGGTTCGCGAGGTGCACGAGGATCAACTCGACGTGGGTCGCCTCGCCGAGCTCCGCACGGGTCCGATGCGCGGCGGCGAGGTACACGTCGCGGCGCGCGGCCGGCACGAACGTCATGCCGACATACCCGCAGTCCCAGCTGGGCAGCGTCTTCGCCATCGCGGCGACCCGGCGGTTCGCATCGAGGCCGACCTTCATGTCGTCGGCGCCGAGGGTGCGGTCGTAGTCGCAGAACGCGGTGATCTCGGTGCCCGTGCACGCTCGCGCGACGACCTCGGCGATCGTCGGGCGATAGATGTGGTCAGTGTTCATCAGCAGGAAGTCGCCCGGCTCGAGCGCGGCCTGCCCCGCGAGCATCGAGATCAAGTTGCCCTTCGTGAACTCGGGGTTCTCCGCGATGACCGCATCGGGGGCGACCTTCGCCACCCGCGCCGCGACATCGGCCGCGCAAAACCCGCTGACGACGATCCGGCGCTGCGCCCCGGTCGCACGCGCGAACGCGAGGGCGTACTCGATCAGCGGACGGTCGCCGGCCTCGATCAGGGCCTTGGGGGTGATCGTGGTGAGATCCTTGAGCCGGCTGCCGAGACCGGCCGCCATGATGATGACCTGCATCGTGGACATCAGGCGGCCGCCTTCGCGCGAACGAGATCCGCGAGCTCGACGATGCTGTCGACCGCGCTGCCCGCCGGATCGCGGCGCAAGAACTCCGCGCGGCTGAACGTGCCGGTGCGCCCGACGAACCGGATGCCGCATTGATCGGCGAGCTCGCCGTCGTTCAGCGAATCACCGCAAAACACCAGCTCGGAGACCGACACGCCGAGCGCGCTGCAGGTGTGCTCGACGTGCGGGCGCCCCTTGGCGAGGCCGCGCGACGCCTCGAACCCGAGTGCGAGATCGAACTTGAACGTCTCGCGGCGCGTAAAGTCATCGACGAACTGCTGGGCGCCGTTGGACGACACCACGAGCTTGAGCCCGAGCGCGCGGAGCTGCTCGAGCCCGCGGAGCGTGGTCTCGTCCATCGAGGTCGCGTCGCACACGGCGCGCTTGCGCTGCTCGAACTCGTCGGAGGTGGCCTGGTTCGCGGCGTGCCCCGGGGCGATCACCTCGAGCTGCTGACGAAACGGGATCCCCGAGGTCTCCATGTACCGGCGGCGCGCGGTGGCACGGTCATGGCCGAGCCGGTGCTCCATCACCTCGGCGGCGAGGTCGGCAAACCCACCCATCGTGTCGATCAGCGTGCCGTCGAGATCCAGCATCACGGCGCGGACGGGCGACATTCAGGACGGGTTATCACGCGATCAAGGGCTAGTAAAGCCACGCGTTTCGCCGTGCCCGGGGTTGCCAAGAACATGTTGGTTTGCCGGGCACAACATGGCGAGCCTCGTGCGGTGACCGTAGGATGCGGCGCGATGGACCGAGAGCGCCTGAACCGGATCAGGAACTTCCAGAGCGAGGACTGGTACCCCGCCCTGGTGATCCGGCCGCTGACCATCCTGGTGATGCTGGTGATCGCGGACTGGAAGTTCCTCACGCCGAACCGGCTGACCACGATCGCGAATGGGATGAAGCTCGCCGCGGCATGGCTGATCCTGCAGCCCGACCACATCGTGCTGGCGATCGTGATGCTCCAGCTCGGCATCCTGTTCGATCACCTGGACGGCACGGTCGCTCGCTACCGGCGGACGTTCAGCAAGTTCGGGTCGTTCTACGACAAGGTCTCCGACTACATCACGTGGCCGATCATCGTGATGGCGGCAGCGTGGCAGGCGTATCGCGAGACCAGTGACGCGTTCCTGGTCATCCTCGGCGCGAGCTCGGTGTTCGCGCTGTGCGTGCGCGGCTACATGAAGTGGCTGTATCACGCGGAGACCGAGCGGCTGCGCTGGTTCGAGGCGAAGGCGGATCCGGCGGCGGCGATCGCCAAGCGCACCGCACCGATCGTGATCGCTCCTCCGCCCGTTCGCACCCCCGCCCAATGGGTGACGTGGTTCGGCAAGCAGCTGCTCGGCGTCTTCAAGTTCGAGGAGATGGACCTGTGGTTCTGGCTCAGCCTCGCGCTGGCGATCGATCACCTCGACTGGGCGATGTGGTTGTTCGCGATCACGCAGGTCCCGCTGATGCTCGTGCTGACGGTCATCCGCGGGGTGTGGATCCTGCGGATCGACAAGCAGCTGCGAGCGTTCGAGGCTGCGCGCGAGCAGCCCGCGGCCTGACCCGCTACGGGCGGGCGAGCATCGCCTCGGCGGCGTCGCGGCCGGCCGAGGTCTGCACGCGCTGCCAGCGCTCGGTGCCGATGTCCGCGACGCGGGCCCTGCCATCGAGGGCAAGCCGGCGAATGCCGTCGGCGAGCGCACAGTCACCGGTCTCGGTGCGGATCTGCGCGAGCACCGTGAGCAGCCGCGGCGTGGTGCACAACAGGCCGCACTCGAGGCGATCGTACTCGGCGAGCTGTGGACCGATCTCGAGGATCCGGCCGCCATAGCTCCGCACGCGGGTGGCATCGGCGATGTCGACGAGATCCTCGATCCGCGGGTCGGTCCCGAGGTAGAGGTCGGCCGCCGTGAGGTTCTTGTCGCCGACGAGGCGCACCATCGCGGACGTGTAGACGTGGTTCGCCAGCGCGACGAGCACCGGACCCTGGATCTGCGCGCCGCCGGTCAGCACGGCGACACCGGTCCCCTTGTCGTTGTCGGGGTTGTGGGCGAACACGATCTCCACGCCGCCCTCGCCATAGGCTGGGTCGGTGGTGACCGACTCGCGGATCAGCTCGGGCTTGGGGCCGGTGACGACCACGATGCGGCGGACACCACCGGCGGCGAGCGAGGCAATCGCGCGCCGGATCAGCGCGACGCCGCCGACGACCTGGAGGGAATCGCCATTGGCGAGGAGGACTGCGTTCTCGATCATGAAGGGCTCACTTCGCCGCGCTCGTCTACCACGACCATGGCCATCGGGATCGATGAAGCCGCAACCGGCGCCACCGAAGTCTCTCGATGCCTCGCGCGGGCGCGCTTCACGGTTTCACTGAACGTCACGAGTACCAGGCCGATCGTTGCATACATGAGGGTGATACACCGGCGGGCGATGACGAGGGTGACCGCGAACGCCGGGTTATAGCCAAGGGTGCGGAACAGGCCGTAATAGCCGCCCTCGGAGACGCCCAGGCCCATGGGCACCAGGGTGGAGGCCAGGTAGATCGGGAAGCTCCCGACCGTCCACGCTGCGACAAAGCCGAACGAGATGCTGGTGCCAACCGCGCGCAGGATCAATAGCGAGAGCACGATCGCGGAGAGCCGCGACATCGTGAGGGCCGCGATGCCGATCAGCCGCTCGCGGCGACTGGCGCCCGAGGTCATCCGCAGCTTCTCGTCGATGCCGTGCAGCTTCTCGTACCAGCCCGCGTAGCGCGCCTGTGACACCAGGCCGAGCCTGACCGGAACCTTCGCGAGATTCGCGAGCATGCCGCGGCGGACCAGTGCGTAGAGCCCGATCGAGATCGCGAGGCACAGCACCCCGGCGCCGAGGAACAGGATGCGGAGGCCGAGCGGCATCGGTACCAGCAGCGCCAGGAACGGTGCGGCGAGCGCGACGATGCCGAGCTCGATGGTGAAGCTGACGACGTTGTAGAGCAGCACCGTCGAGACCGCGCGCGACGGCGTGACCACGTCGGTCAGCACCGACATCTTGACGACCTCGCCGAGGTTTCCGCTCGGGGTCACCGCGTTGACGGCTCGGCCGGCGAGCTGGGCGAGGAAGGCATCGCGCAGGTCGAGCCGGTCGGGCGCGGCGAAGGCCCGGAGCGCCGTGGAGTGCAGCGTGGTGTTGAGGAGCTCGAGTGCCGCGACCGCGATCCACCACCAACCGATCAGCCGGAGGTAGTGGCCGAGCGTCCGCAGGCCGACATCCCGGATCGTGAACACCAGCGCGACGATCGCGATCGCGAGGAGCGCGGGGGTCACCCATCGGACCCAGGACGGGCGTGCGCTCACGGCTCTACCTATAGCAGCCCTCCCGCCGACGTTCGACAGGATCTGCAACCAACTGGGGCACCTACGTGAGGTGCGGGTGTTCCCGATGCCACGCCCGGGCAGCAAACACGATGACCTCCAGGGCCAGGGTCAGCGCCGTGGTGATCGCCGCGCACGCCACGGCGACCTGGACGGCGGGAATCACCACCAGCCACACCGGGCCTGGCAATGTCAGGTACGGCGCGGGAAAGAACGCCCACAGCAGGCCGGCCGGGAGCATCGCGAGCACCAGGCCGGTCCACGCGATCCCGTTCGCCGCCGCGAGCCGGTGCGCGAGATTGCCCTGATGGCGCAGCGCCCACAGGCTCACCGCGACCTGGGCCACCATGCCGACCAGGCCGTACTTCGCGAGCTGTGCGGCGAGGTGACCTTGCGCGGGGACCAGCGAGGGCGAGAACCCCTGCCCGAAGGTGGCGATCAGACCGTAGTAGACGACGAAGAACGCCGGCACCGCGGTCAGCAGCACGCGGATGTGAAACCGCAGCGCGCCGCTGCGGTGCATGAGCATCGCCATCAACCCCGCGAGCAAGCTGCACAGCGCCACCGCGCCGACGCGCAGCGCGCGATGCTCGAGCAGCTCGCTCGAGGCCCGGGCATCCGCGATCGCCACCACGCGCTCGGTGGTGATCAGCCGCGCGGCGTCCGCGGCCTCGAGGCGCGTGCGGGCGGCAGGCCCGAGCGCCAGCAGGTGGGTCAGCGTTCTGCCGAGACCGTGGCCCGGCGCTGCCACGCCGAGCAGCGCGGCCACCGTCGGTGCGACATCGATCAGCCGCGCGTCGTCCACGCTGCCGGTGCGATCGATGCCCGCCCCGGCGAGGATCAGCGGCACGGTGAGCACCTCGGGCTCGACGCCGCCATGCCCGCCCTTACCGGTATGTCCATGATCGGCGACCACGACGATCGCGTCCTGCGAGAGATCGACGCGGCCGAGCACGCGCGCGAGTGCGCGATCGGCGCTCTCCGCAGCTTCACGGTAGTGCGCGCTATCCGCGCCGTACTGATGGCCGGCGATGTCGACCGAGCTGACCAGGAGCACGACGAGATCCGCCTTGCCGGCGACCAGTGCCATGCCGGCTGCCGAGAAGCCGCCCGGCCACGGCACGTAGCGCGCATCGTCGAACGGCGAGACCAGCGTGGAGTCGGGCGCGTCGACGATCGCCTTGGCGAGCGGCTCCTGCATCGTATCGATGTCGAGCTGCTCGAGCGCGTCGCTGTCGATCGACGCCACCACGCTCGTTGCCGGGCGCAAGAACAGCTGCGGGAGCACCGCGTAGTCGGTGGCCGTGGCGACCTCCAGGTGCGCGGCGTGCGCGCGATCCATCAGGGTGTCGAGCGTGACCGGCGTGCTGTGATGATTGGTGCGCACGCCACTCGCCGAGGGCGGCACCCCGGCCAGGATCGATACGTAGTTCGGGCGCGACCACGTGGGGTAGTGCGACTGAGCCTCGAGATCGAGACCCGCGCGGCGCAGCGAATCGAGGAACGGCAGCTCGTAGCTCTTGTCGGCGCGCAGGCCATCGACGATCACGAGGTAGACGCGCCGCGCGAGCCGCGGCGTGCGGGCTTCATGGATCGCGGGATCGATCTTCGCCAGCGGCGGCTGCACGATCTCGAGATCGAGCATGAACGATGCGCCGGAGAGCGCAGCCTGGACGGCGCCCACGCTGCCGAGCGCGAGCAGGATGAGCGCGGCGATCACCACCTGCCGCGTCCTGGCGACCGGGGTGGACTCGATCGCGCGCACCGAATCAGCGTACCGCCCCGAGGGGCGACGCGCACTACGCGGCCGTACTGCGAAGCGTCGCGACCTGCTCCGCCGAACCGAGGACGACCAGCGTCATGCCCGGGCCGATCTTCACGTTGGCATCGGGGTTGTAGGTCCAGCCGGAGGTGTCGCTGGCGCTGACGGCCAGGACGGTCATCCCGAATCGCTCGCGGATCCGGGCGTCGCGCAGGGTGCCACCGAGGTCCGCGGCCCGGTCACCGAGCCGGATCTCCTCGATGCGATAGGGAGCGCGCTTCTCGCGCAGCATGTCGTCGAGGAACCGGACCACCGCCGGGCGGACCATCTCCGAGACCAGCCGCATGCCGCCGATGAAGTTCGGGGACACCACGGCGTCGGCACCCGACCTGCGGATCTTCTCGACGTGAGACAGCTCGGCACATCGGGCCACGATCCGCAAGCTCGGGTTGGTCTGGCGCGCCGACACCACGAGGTAGAGGTTGTCCTTGTCGGAGGACAGGGCTGCGACCATGCCCTTCGCCGTCGGCAGGTTGGCCGTGGTCATCACATCGTCGTCGGTGGCATCGCCGACGATGAACGAATATTCGGACGCGGGAAACTTCTCGGCGATCTCCCGCAGCTCGACCTCGTTCAGGTCGACCGCGACCACCGCGGTGCCGGTCTTCAACAGCTCCTCGATGACATTGCGCCCGGTCGAGCCCGCTCCACACACGACGATGTGATCTTTCATGCGTTTCATCCGTTTCTTGAGCTTGGAGGCGAACAGCACGTTGCGGAGGTCGCCCTCGATGATGAAGGCCGTGATCGTCGAGGAGAAGAACACGATGCTCGCGGTCCCGAACACGAGCAGCAGCATGGTGAACCCACGCGCGTACTGGGTCGTATCCATGCCGTCGAGGATCTCGCCGTAGCCGACGGTGGTGACGGTGATGACCGTCATGTAGATGCAGTTGCCGAACGCCCAGCGTCCATCGCCGATCAGCCAGTACCCGACGCCGCCACCGATGACCACGATCACGAGGGCCAGAAACCCCATCATCATCCGTCTGACGAGCGGTGACATGGACCCACGCGGACGATAGCAAACATTTGCTATGAACCGCGCATGCAGCTCCTCGCCAGCTACCTCTCCGGATCGTGGTCACAGGGTTCCGGCGCGACGTCGGTGCTCGTCAACCCGGCGACCGAGGCTCCGCTCGCGGAGGTCTCCAGTGGCGGGCACGATCTCGCCGGGGCGTTTGCCTACGCGCGCACCTCCGGGGCGGCCGAGCTCAATGCGCTGAGCTTCGCGCAGCGCGGTGCCCTGCTGGCGGCATGTGCCAAGGCGATTCACGGGGCGCGCGAACAGCTGATCGAGCTCGCGGTCGCGAACGGAGGCAACACGCGCAGTGACGCCAAGTTCGATGTCGATGGTGGCGCGATGACGCTGTCGTACTACGCCGAGCTCGGCGCGCGGCTCGGCACCAACAACTTCCTCGTCGATGGCGAGCCGATCCAGGTCGGCCGTACCGCGCGGATGGGCGGCCAGCACATCTGGGCCCGCCGCCGGGGTGTGGCGATCCACATCAACGCGTTCAACTTCCCGGGGTGGGGCCTGTGCGAGAAGCTCGCCTGCGCGCTGCTCGCAGGGATGCCCGTGATCGCCAAGCCCGCCACCGCGACCGCGCTCGTCGCGCACCGGATGATGGAGCTGTTCGCCCCGCTGCTTCCCGCGGGCACCTTGCAGATGCTCGTCGGACCCGCCGGCTCGCTCCTCGACCACACCTCGTTCGGCGATGTGGTCGCGTTCACCGGCGGCAGCGGCACCGCGTACAAGCTGCGCACGCACGCGACCATCCTCGAGCATGCAGTCCGGCTCAACATCGAGGCCGACTCGCTCAATGCGGCCGTGCTGGGACCGGATGTCGATCTGACATCGGAGACAGGTGCCTTGTTCCTCAACGATGTGTTGAAGGACATGACGCAGAAGACCGGCCAGAAGTGCACGGCGATCCGCCGCGTGCTCGTGCCGCTCGGCAAGGAGGCCGCGGTCGCCGACGCGCTCCACGAGCGGCTCGCCGGCATCGCCGTCGGCGATCCGTCGCGCGAGGACGTGCGCATGGGGCCGCTCGCCACCGCCGCCCAGGCGGCCGATATCAAGGAGGGCATCGCGAGGCTCGCTACGGCCACCGAGTCGGTGTTCGGCGGCACCGGCGAGGTCACGCCGGTCGGCGTCCCCGCAGGCAAGGGCTTCTTCGTCGGGCCGGTCATTCGCTCGACCCGCGATCCGATGAACTGCGCGCCGCTCAACCAGCACGAGGTGTTCGGCCCGTGCACGACGATCGGTAGCTACGACGGAACCGCCGTGTTCGCGGCCGCCTTCGTCGCCAAGGGCAACGGCTGCCTCGTCAGCTCGGCGTACTCCGACGAGCGAGACTGGGTCGCAGCCTTCGTCGGTGCCGCGGCGCCGTGGGCAGGGCGGCTGTACCTCGGCTCGCAGAAGATGGCGGCGCAGTCCCCAGGGCCCGGCACCGCCCTGCCCTCGCTGCTCCACGGCGGCCCCGGTCGCGCCGGTGGTGGCGAGGAGCTCGGCGGCGAGCGCGGCCTGTACCTGTACATGCAGCGCACCGCGCTCGAAGGGGATGCGAGCGTGCTGAAGTCGTTGCTCGGCTCGTAGGCTCCGCGCTGGCGCGACCGTGTCCCGGCACCCCGGGGCCGCGCCGACAGGGTCCCGTCAAGGAATCGTCGGCGGCCGCCGGCGGATCGCCGCGGGCGCATCGGGATCGGGCTCGAGCATCGGCAGCAGATTCGCGAGCTCGCGCGCGACCTGGCGGCAGCGATGGCGCACGAAGTCGATGCCGTACGGCTCGGCGAGCAGGACGATCAGCGTGCAGTCGTACCAGAAGCTCATCGCGTAGGCGTCGGGGTCGGCGATCTCGCCGTACGAGCTGCCCGGCGCATGGGTGTTCGCGGTGCGGCGCGCGAGGAACTGCCAGCGCGAGCTCTCGTTCTCGTCGGGCGCGTTGGCGAATGCGATCAGCTTGCCGGCGCGGGTGACGAACGCGTTGGAGGCGCGGTCGATGCCCGCGAGGCCCTTGAGGTAGGTCGCGATCCGGTCGGTGACCTTGTCACTCGTGGGCGGGGCGCCCGGACCGACCATGATCTCGGGGAGCCGAGCGACCTCCCAGCGGCGGCGGATCGCGCGCAGCTGCCGCGTGGTCTTCTCGAACGCCTGTTCGATCGGGACCTCGGAGCTCGAGCGGGTGCCGAGCTCGACGCGGAGGAACTCGCCGCCACCGAGAGCGAGCGTGCGGGCCGGAACGCCGGTGCGCAGGTCGTCGTGCTCGACGATGCGGGCCGACACGGCACCGATCTCGGTGACCAGCTCGCGCAGCGCCTCGCGGACCTCGTCCTCGAGTCCGGTCTCGATGCTCACGACGCGCTCGCCGGCAGATACGTCGTGGAGATCATCGTGGTGGGCTGAGCGTAGAACAAGTAGTTCGCGATCGAGGGATCGGCGCCATACAGCGTGCGCCACTCGCCGGCATGGAACCCCGGCGGGGCGTGCGCGATGTCACCGAAGTCGAGGTGCGTGAGCTCGTAGGCCGGCAGGATCGCGACGAGCTTCTGGAGCCGGGCGAGCAGTGGTGCATCGTATACGCCAGCGCGCGGGCGCTCGCGGATCAAGTAGCCATCGTCGGCACGGACGAGATCGATGCCGACCTGCTGGACAGCCGCGACCCGCGCGCGGTGGCTGATCACGACGCGCAAATAGAGCTCCTCGATCGCATCCGCGGACCGCCACTCGTCCGGGATCTCGACGCCGTGGTCGCGGACCTGGACCACGCACGGAGCGCGCCCGAGCGAGAGCACGTAGATGTAGTCGCAGGCCTCGTCGTCACCGCCGTGGCGCACGAACGTGGCGGCCTTGAGCTCGGTGGCGAGCTCCTCGGCGAGACCGGCGAGCTCCTCGGGCAGAAGGGCAAACGGCTCGAGATCGGAGACCTCGCCCCAGGTCTGCGTCGGGTACAGATCCGCCAGCGCCTGTTCCACGGTGCCCATCATCTGGCCCTTGTGGTCGTCGCAGCCCTCCTTGCCCTTGCAGTTCGTGCAGCCGCCCATACCGGTTCCAGCATTTATCACGAGAGACCGCCGCGTCCCAGCTGTCGCATGGGCGGCCGGAAAAAACCCGAGTAGGGTCAGGCGCATGAAGTGATCGCTCGTCCTCGGCTTGCTGCTCGTCACGGCCTGCGGAAGTAAGAAGGAACCAGAGGGCAAGGCCCCACCGCTGCCCGCGCAGCCGCCAGCCCCCGCCGCAGGTTCGGGATCCGGATCGGCGGCGGCGGCCGGCGCGCTCGACCTCGCCGGCATGAACAAGTCTGTGAAGCCGGGCGATGACTTCTTCGCATACGCCAACGGCACCTCGCGCGATACCACCGAGATCCCGGCCGACCACGCGAGCTGGGGGACCGGGGCGATGGTGTACGAGCGGACCACCGCGGCCGTGGCCGAGCTGGTCAAGGACGCGGCCGCCAACGCACCCGCAGGCTCCGAGGCGCGCAAGGTCGGCGACTACTACGCGGCGTTCATGGACGAAGCGACGATCGAGCAGAAAGGCCTGACTCCTTTGAGGCCGACGCTCGACAAGATCGCGGCGATCAAGCACACTGAGACCCCCGCGTTCGAGCTCGGCGAGACGCTGCGCGCGGATGCCGACGCGCTCAACAGCACCAACTTCCAGACCGGCAACATGTTCGGGGTGTGGATCGCCCAGGACCTGACGGATCCGAGCAAGTACGTCGCGTTCCTCCTGCAAGGAGGACTCGGCCTCCCCGACCGCGACTACTACCTCGACACGTCGCCCCGGGCGAGAAGCTCTACCTAGCGCCCGAGGCCCGCGTTCGCGTCTGGTAGGTCACAGCCCGACGCGCTCGGACGGCGGCAGCGAGAGGCCGAAGCCTTCGTGCAGCGCGCGCACGGCGAGCTCGGCGTACTTGCGCGCGACCACGCACGAGATCTTGATCTCGCTGGTCGAGATCAGCTGGATGTTGATGTTGTCGGCTGCGAGCAGCTGGAACATCGTCTTGGCGACACCGGCGTGCGATCGCATGCCCACGCCGACCACGCTGACCTTGCAGATCTCGTCGTCGTAGCTGATCCGCTCGCCTTCCTTGCCGACCAGGTCCGGGACCATCTTCGTCAAGATCTCGACGGTGCGCTTGCGATCGCCCTTCGGCACCGTGAACGTCAGGTCGGTGGTGCCGTCGTAGGCCTGGTTCTGCACGATCATGTCGACGGAGATGCCGCCGTCCGCGAGCGGCGCGAACAACCGGCCGGCAACGCCGGAGACATCCGGGAGATCCTCGCACGTGATCTTGGCCTCATCCTTGGCCACGGTGACTCCCGAAACGACGACTTTCTCCATGGCAGCATCCTCCGGGACCACCCAGGTCCCTTCGACATCCGAGAAGCTCGAGCGAACGTGGATCCTGACGCCGTACTTCATGCCGAGCTCGACCGAGCGAATCTGCAGGACCTTGGCGCCGAGCGACGCGAGCTCCAGCATCTCCTCGTAGCTGATCCGATCGATCTTGCGAGCGGTGGGCACCACGTTCGGATCGGTGGTGTAGACGCCGTCGACATCGGTGTAGATCTCGCAGACATCGGCGGCGAGCGCGGCGGCGATCGCGACACCGGTGGTATCGGAGCCGCCGCGGCCGAGCGTGGTGATCGAGCCCTTATCGTCGACACCCTGGAACCCGGCGATCACCGCGATCTCGCCGTGATCGAGCGCTGCTTTGATCGGGGCCGATTCGATCGACACGATGCGCGCGCGAGAGAACGCGGAGTCCGTGACGATCTTGCACTGGTGCCCGAGGAACGAGCGCGCCTTGCCGCCCGCCGCGCGGATCGCGAGCGCGATGAGTCCCACCGAGACCTGCTCGCCGGTCGAGATGATCACGTCGACCTCGCGATCGTTCGGATCCTCCTGGAGCTGACGGGTCAGCTCGAGCAGCCGGTTGGTCTCACCTGACATCGCCGAGACGACGAGCGCGACCTGGTGACCCTGGCGCTGCGTGGCGAGGCAGCGCGCGGCCACATTCTTCATGCGCTCGACCGTACCGACGGACGTCCCGCCGTACTTCTGAACGATCAACACGGCCCGAGAGCCTACACGGCGATCGCACCGTGGTACAGCCGCAAGCGTGGATGACGACGCCGTGATCGTCCTCTCGACCTTCCCGACCCCCGAGAAGGCCGCGGAGCT
>JAYUVX010000050.1:0-21484 GCA_043753855.1 Myxococcales bacterium
TGCTCGAGGTCACGCGCGTTCACGGCTGCTTGCCAGCTCTCGACGACAGCGAGGGGCAGGAGGGTCACGCAGCACACGTAGTGCGATTGAAGCTCCGTAACAACTGCCAACCACCCACGCAATCTATCAGCGGACGATGAATGCGGTCAGAACGTCTCTCCCTGGAACGCTCCGGGTGACAGGACGATGACGAGTAACCGCGTTCACTGCTAGGGTGCGCGCGATGTCGGGAACGCCCAAGGCCAGCTACGACCTCGTGCTCCTCCCCGGCGACGGTATCGGTGCAGAGGTGATGGCCGAGGCGAGGGAGCTGATCGACATCGTCGCGCGCGGGACCGGAGCGAGCTTTCGCATCGACGAGATTCCGTGTGGAGGGAAGTTCTTCCTCGCGCACGGGAGTCGCGACTGGCCCGAAGGTTCCGAGCAGCGGTGCGCGGCCGCCGACGCGGTCCTGCTCGGGGCCGTCGGCTGGAACGGCCCCGATGGTGCGCCGGTCAACATGCCGGATGGTGCGGGCGGCTGGAAGATGGCCGGCTGGTCACCGGTCATCGGCAACCGCGTCAAGCTCGACCTCTACGCCAACATCCGGCCCGTTCGTTGCCTTCCCGGGACCAAGCATGGTCTGTCGGGGAAGTTCCGCGAGGTCTGGTCGCCCGAGACCGTCGACATGGTGATCATCCGCGAGAATACCGAGGGGCTGTACTCGGGCATCGCGGAGCGCACCGCCGACCGCGCCACCGATCTGCGCGTGATCACGCGGCGCGCCTCGGAGCGCGTGATCCGCAAGGCGTTCGAGGTCTCGCGCCAGCGCAACAAGGGCGCGCCGGTCGACGGCAAGCTCCGGGTCACCTGCATCGTCAAGCATAACGTCCTCGCCGGATGCCGGCTGTTTCTCGAGGTGTTCCGCGAGGTCGCGAAGCAGTTCCCCGAGATCGAGCCCGATGTCGCGATCGTCGATTCCTTCGCGATGTTCGTCCTGACCCAGCCCGAGAAGTACGACGTCTGCGTCACGACCAACATGTTCGGCGACATCCTCACCGACCTCGCGAGCGTGCTTCAGGGTGGGATGGGCATGGCGGTCGGCTGCAACGTGGGGGACGACCACGCGATGTTCGAGCCGATCCATGGCTCGGCGCCGCCGCTCGCCGGCAAGGACAAGGCGAATCCGCTCGCGATGCTGCTCGCCACCGGCGAGCTGATGTCGTGGCTCGGTCTCCGGCATGTGGATCCGAAGCTGCTGCGCGCGGCCGACGCGATCACGGCGGCCGTCGCCTCGATCGTCGAGCGCGGCGAGCCGTTGACCGGCGACCTCGGCGGAACCGCGGGCTCGAAGGCAGTCGCCGCAGCCGTTCGGGCGGACGTGCAGCGCCGGCTCGACCCGATCTCCTAGAGCGCAGCGGCGATCAGCCGGCGATCCGAGACGAGCACCGGAGCCCCGGTGATGCCGCGCATGACGGGAATTCGCCCGCCGCGGCGGCTGCAGCAGTCGGCACTGCACGCAGCAGAACGTCGACGATACAGAAGCCTCCACGACCGATCAGTCTGTCATGGAAGGCGCGGTGCCGGAGGTCGGACTCGAACCGACACTCCCTTGCGGGAAGGGGCTTTTGAGACCCCCGAGTCTACCATTTCTCCACTCCGGCCCTGGGACCTGCAGGGTAGCAGGCCCCCAAACGCAAAACCGCGCCGGCCCGAAATCATCACGAGGGCACGACGCGATCCACGTTCATACTGCTGTCTGAATCACATGCCGGGGGCGGGAGCCGCCGAGCCAGCGTCCGAACCGGCCGAGCCCGTGTCCGAGCCACTGCCCGCGGCCGAACCGGTGTTGGTGGTGGTGTTGGTGGTGTTCTTCGTGGTCTTGCCGCCGCACGCGGCGAACGACAGAGCAACAGCGGCGACAACGATCATCATCTTCTTCATGGTCCTAGTCCTCTTCTTGATTGGTTTGTAAACCCGTAACTCAAACACGAAAGGCGTTGGCTACTTCGCGGGCGTCCCGTAGGCCGCGCCGCCGTAGGTCGCACCGCCGGTCGGTGCGCTGGTTCCAGACGCCTTGGTATCGGGCGTCGGGTTGGGGGTCGTGGAGCTCGACTTCTTGCCACCGCAGGCCGCCCCGACGAGGAACACGACAACAACAAGCTTTTTCATCGTTCTTGATCTCCTCCGCTCAGACGGGTGACAGCTCGGCCAGTGCGGTCTCGAGCTCCTTCTTGGCGTGCAGGTCGCCGCGCCGTCCCGACACCTCGATGCCGGTGCGGAAGATCTCCGCGGCTTCGGTCGCGCGTCCGAGCGCGATCAGCGTGCCGCCCGCCATCAAGTAGGTCGGAACGTAGTCGGGAAACTTCGCAAGCAGCTCTTCGAACGTGAACCACGCCTCGCTCAGCGAGCCAGCGCCCTTGTACTCCATCGCGAGGCCGTAGCGGGGGAACGGATCCGCCGGCGACCGGGTGATGAACGTCTTGAAGGTGCCGATGCGATCCATAAGTAAGGCGAAGCTACGAAATCGTGGCCCCGGCTATAACGCGGCCGGTCGCCAGGACTTACAGGGAGCGGGACATTACGTAGTCGTTCTTCCAAATGCCAGTCTAGATACGCGTTTTTGGGCTGCTGGGACGTGCTACAAGAGGGTCTAGCCCGGGTGCAGCGCTCATTTACACGGTTCGTGGGGGTGGATCTCGGGGGTGGTCGAGGCAAGACCACCGCACTGGCCGAGCTCCGGGTGGCCGCCTCCGGCGGGGTCGAGGTGGTCGAGGTCGCGACCCGCTCCAATCGCCAGCCGTGGACCGACGACACCCTGATGGGCCGGCTGGCCGAGCGTCACGATCCGACCGTGGTCATCGCGATCGACGCCCCGCTCACCCAGACCGCTTGCGGTCGCTGCGAGCGCCCGGTCTGTCCGGGGATGGAGGCCTGTGCCGATCCCGCCGTGGTGTGGCTGCGCACGACCGGCCGCGCCCTCGTCCGCACGATTCCGGCGGCCCAGCGCATGAACGCCGGTCCACGGGGCCAGCCACCGGCCCAGGCTCGGCTCGCCCCGTACGCCCACCGTGCCACCGACGTGGTGATGACCTACGAGCGCGGCCTGCTGCCGCCGACCCAGCTCGCCGCGACCAGTGGTGCGGTCGCCGCGCGGGCGAGCCAGCTCCGCCGCCGGCTGCGCGGTGCCGGCTACCAGCTGCACGAGAGCCTGATCGAGGTCTCGCCCGCCGCCACGATCGCCGCGCTGTGCGGTACCCGCGCCGCCAGGGGCTACAAGCGCGACGCGGATCCGTGGCGGACCCGTGCGCTGATCCTCGAGCAGCTGTCGGACCTGACGTTCGCGCCGCAGTCGCGGATGGCGCGCGAGGGCGTGCTGCAGAACGATCACTGCTTCGATGCCGTGATCAGCGCCTACACGGCCTATCGCTGGTCGCACGACGGCTGGCCGTCCGCCGAGGGCGTGTTCGCCGACGACGGTTTCATCGTCGCGCCGCCTTGAGCACGGTGCCCTAGACGCCCTAGATCAGGACTTCGTAGGCCGCCGTGACCTCGGCGAACCGGCGCTCGAGGCTCTTCCGGCGCAGCGCATCGGCATCGGGCTGGAGATCAGGATGCAGCGAGCGCGCGAGCCGGCGATACGCGCGCTTCACGGTCTCCTGATCAGCACCTTCCTCGATTCCGAGCAGCTCTGCCGCTGCCTGGCGCCGGCGATCGACCACGCGATGCGGCGCGCTGCGCTCCGCGACCACGCCGATGCCATCGAGCGCATCGACACTGCGCAGGAAGTGGAGGAACGCGAGCAAGCGAAACCGCGGCGTGCGCGCGAGCGGCCAGATCTGATCGAGCCGGCGCGGCACCGTCATCGCCGCGAGCATCCGGCGATCGGCCTCGTCGACGGCGACCGGGGCGAGCTCGCTCTTGATCGACAGGCGAATGCCGGCGAGCTCGCGAACCATCACGTCGGCGAGCGAGCTATCGAGCTGGCTCTCGAGGTGCGCGCGAGCCCAGCCGGTCAGCGAGACCTGATTGGTCGCGCCCGGCGGATACGCGGTGACGCCCCCCTCGAACACCACGACCACCTCGTCGAGGGAGACCAGCCGGACGAGCCGGGCGATCAGCGCCTTCTTGGCGATCTCGCCCTCGCCGACCATCACCTGGCCGCGACGCAAGACGACCATCTCGCCACGCACGGCGCTCGCGGTCAACGTGAGGACACCGCTCGCAGCCTGGTGGCCGAGACGGTAGAGCAGTCGCACGAGCTCGCCACGCGCGAGCCGCCGCCGCAGATTTCCAGATGCCTCCGACACAGCGCCAATGTCGGCGTATGCGGAGGTCGGGGCAATTTTTCAGCCCCCGGGCGATCAGTCCCGCGCCCACGCGGGCGTGATCACATGAAGCCGGCTTTACGGCGCTCGACGATGAACTCGATGACGGTGTTGCGGACGTCCTCGCGGAACGTCACGAGCCCGGCGGCGATCTCGCGCAGCGCGGTGACCGCGGGCTTGTTGTCGCAATCAACTCCCGCGGAGGCGCCACGAGAAAGCTGGCGCGCACGCTCTGCAGCGAGCACGACCAACGCGAACCGATTTGGAATCTTGTCGAGACAGTCTTCGACGGTGACGCGTGCCATGGACCGCGGAACTTACTCGGTTACGCGGTCATGTCAAGGTCACCTTGCCAGAGCGCTTCTGACCCCGTAGGCTCCATGAGCGGCGCGCCCTACCGGCAAGTAGGCGAGCCGACTTAACTTATGGCGGTTCGACCCACTCTCTCCACCCCCCTCGCGTCAGCCTCCTCGGCACGGAGCCCCGCGCACATCGATCTCGACTGGGACGCCCTCGAGATCGCCGTCGAGCGCAACTCGCCGGATACCGATAGCTACCTGGATCTGACGACCGGGCGGGTGCTGACGATCACCACCGGGGATCCTGAAGCGGCGATCAACCGCCAAGCGGTGTCCGAGAACATCCGCAACTTCCTCCGCGTCGAGCCGGCGAGCTCGCGCGAGCAGTACCGCTGGATGGAGAAGTTTGTCGGCTCGGTCGTCGACGAGCCGCTGCGCGAGCGCCTGATCATCTCGATCGACGGCAAGGGCGCGTTCCGCCGGTTCAAGGACGTGCTGCTCGCCTATCCCGCGGAGCGCGAGCGCTGGTTCTCGTACCGCGCAGACCTCCTGCACTGGCATATCCAGACCTGGCTCGAGTCGCACGAGATCCACCCGACCAACCTCCCGCCGTGGGGCGCCGTCGAGGCGCCGCAGGAGCTGCCCAGCATCGGCCGCCCGGTTGTCCACGGCACCGAGGCACCGGGCGAGGCACTGCGCCGACAGGCTCGCGATCTGATCGAGACGATCGCGGCGATCGAGCTGCCCACCGCGATCGCATTCCTCGAGTTCTTGAGGCTGCGCTCGCACGAAGCCCTGATCAAGGCGGACCCACCGGATCACGCGGATCACGCGGATCACGCGGACGACGACGACGTTCCCGACGATCCATCGTGACCGAGACCTCGATCGAAGCGCGGATCACCCGGCTCGTCCAGGAAGCGCCGGTCCTCGATGCCGGTGTGATCGGTGAGCTCGCCGCGGCGCTGCGAGCGGATGCGCGCCCGCTGGCGATCGCGATCGCGCGGGTCATCGAGCTCGTCGGCCATGGTGCGATCGATGCCGGGATCGCCCTGCCCGCGCTCGCGATGGCGTGCGGGACGCTGTGCGATCGCCGGCTCACCGATCGCGAGCACGAGGCCGCGCGGTTCGAGATCGAGACCTTGCTGCCGGTGCCGAGCAAGCCGCCATCGCCGATCGCGCCGGACGTTCCACTCAGCTCGCTGAAGCGGCGCTGAGTCAGGTCTTGACCGCGACGACGAACTTCAGATAGTTCGCCTCGGGGAAGCCCGGTACCGTCGGAAAATCGGGTGGCAGCGGCCGGCGATCGATGATCTGCAGCTGAGTTCCCGAGCGCTCCGCGCCATCGGCGAGGGCCAGCTCGAAGTCGAGCAGCGACATCTTGTGGGTCGACGAGGCCGCGATCAGCAGCCCGCCCGGGACCAGCACGTCGAGACACGCCGAGATCAGCTCGGAGTAGTCCTTCACCGCGCTCCACGGCTTGCCGCCGCGGGCTGCCGCGCTCGCGAACGCCGGTGGATCGAGCACGACCAGATCGAACGTCCGTGCGCGCTCGACGAACCGCGCGAGCACCTTGAACGTGTCGCCGACGATGTGCTCGGGCTTCTCGGGATCGAAGCCGGACGCCGCGAAGTTCCGGCGCGCGCGCGCGTGCGCCTTGGCCGCGACATCGACGGCGCACACCTCGGCGGCGTCTCCGGCCTGCGCATACACGCTGATCGCGCCCGTGTACGAGAACAGGTTCAGCACGCGGCGGCTCTTCGCCCAGTGCCGCGTCGCGCGCCGACCCTCGCGCAGATCCGCGAACAGGCCCGTGGACAGCGGCGAGGTGACATCGACCGTGAACTTCAGATCGTCCTCGACGACCTCGATCTCCACGGGCGCCGGAGCCCCGCGCACGAGGTCGGCACCCGCCTGCCGCGGAGCATCGCCCGCGAGCGACTTGTAGCGACGCTGCTCGTAGATCGCGATCGGCTTCAGCTCGCTCTCGAGCGCGTCGAACAGCCCGTCGCGCAGGCCGGAGACGGCGGCCGAGAACAGCTGCACCACCAGGTAGTCGCCGTAGCGATCGACGACGATCCCCGGCAGCCCGTCCGCCTCCGCGTTCACGAGCCGCACCGCGCCGAGCTTGTCGAGATCGAGCAAGCGTCGGCGCAGCGCGACCGCAGCCTTCACCCGGGTCGCGACGAGGTCGGCGTCGATCTGGACGTCCGGGTTTCGGACAAACACGCGAAGCGCGATGACGCTGTCGGCGTCGTACAGCCCGCGCCCGACGAACTCGCCCTCCTCGTCGACGAGGTCGATCGGGGTGCCGGCCTCGGGACCGAACGACCGCGGGCCGAGCGCCTCGCGATAAACCCAGGGGTGACCGGCGCGCACACGCTGCGCGATATCGCCGGAGAGCCGGACCGTGTTGCGCCGCACGATCGGCATCCCGCGACCCACGCGCCTGCGTGGGGGTTGTCTATCCTGCGCCATCATTGCGGTACTTATGCTGTTTCGGGATCGCAGGGCCACTTCGGAGGCTGCGAAAAATCAGGTAGACAATGCGCCTACCCCGCACGTATGGTGTTGAGCTGTCCATGCACGCCCATCGCACTCAACCCGCCACCCTCGAGCCAGTGCGGTTCGGCGAGTTCCTGCGCGATCGGAGCCTCATCTCGGAGGAGCAGTGGATCGCCGCGCTCGCGACCCACTGGAGCGCCGCGACCCGGCGCCGCATCGGCGACACCATCGTCGCGGAGGGGTTCCTGACCGCGTCCACGGTGGAGGCCGAGCTCCGCACCTTCCATGACGAGCTCGAGGTCGTCGAGATCGGCGAGCCGCTCGACCATCGCGGCCTGCACGACGAGCTGGGCATGCCGCGGTCGGAGCGCGCCACGCTGCCGATCGCGCCGCGCGGCCACCTCGCTCCTTTGTAGCCTTGACTCTGCTCGTTCGCTGCTACCGTCACCGGCTGTGCGCGGTTGCTCTTTAGGGAGAAGCTGATGGCTGTCGAAACCAACAAGTCCACGATCAAAGTGAACGGGGCAGTCCCGAACGTCGCCGCGAATGCAGCGGCCACCGGTAGCTCGCCCGACCTGCGTCGCCGGCGCAGCTCGTCGCTCATGAAGGTCGCGAACGCGCTTCCCACCGTCGAGCACTCGCTCGAGGAGTTCATCGCCAAGGCGAACCAGACGCTGGTAGATGTCGAGGGCTGGAACTCCGCGGAGCAGGCCGCGAAGGTCGAGGACGTCGCTCGCAAGGAGCAGGACGCCCAGCGCTGGAAGCAGGCCGAGGTGCAGATGCGCGAGGGCGATGCGCGCGAGCAGTCGCTCCGCCGCCAGCTCGACGGGCTCCAGGGCCAGCTCGCGGAGGCCGAGGCCCGCGCGGCCGTCGCCGGCACGCAGCTCGGAAGCGCCGCCCACGATCAGACGATCGGCGACCTGAAGTCGCAGATCGACAAGGCGATGTTGCGGATGCGCGCCGCCGAGGAGAAGTCGAGCGACCTCCAGCAGCAGCTGACCACGGTGAAGACCGAGGCGCGCGCGACCACGGGATCGGGCGCGACCCACATGCCGGCTGGCGCCTACGACGAGGATGCCGAGGAGCGCGTCCGGATCGCCGAGGCCAAGGCCACGAAGGCGCTCGCCGCTGCCCGCGCGGCCGCCGCCGGCCTGACGGTTTCGAATGCAGACATCGAAGCCATCGAGAGCGGCCTCGCGGTCGCGACCGAGGCGCCCAGGCGCCAGGCGTCCCCCATGATCTGGGTCGCGGTGGCCGCGCTCGCGGTGGCCGCCACCGTGGTCGTGCTGTTCCTGTCAGGTGCGCTCGGCGGCAAGACCACGGTCGTGCAGCAAGCCGCCCCGGCTGCCGCTGCCCTGGCACCGGCGGCCGCCCCGGTCGCACCGGTCGCAGTGGGGACGCCCGCGGCTGCGGCCGTCGCGCCCGTGACGCCCACCGTCACGCCGATCGACGATCCGGCCCCTGCCACCCCGGCACCCGCCGTCGCCGCGACGCCCGCACCGACCCCGACGGTCGTCGCTCCGGCAGGCGTTGCGCCGGAAGCTGCTGTCGTCGTCACGCCCACCCCCACTGCACCGGTGGCGGTCGTGGCCAAGCCCGCGCCGGTGAAGGCGGAGCCGAAGCCCGCCAAGGCCACCCCCGCCTCGCGGCCTGCCAAGCTGAAGGCGTCCGCGAAGCCGGGCGCGATCGCCGACCCGTTCGCGGAGCCCGTCAAGAAGAAGCCTGCGAAGGAGAAGATCGTCGACCCGTTCTGAGCGTTCAGAGCGGATGGCGATCGACACCCGCAGCGCTGCAACGCTGCGGGTGTTGTCGTCTGTGGTCGTCCCACCAGTGACCTTTCCTGATTGCACCCACGCGGGCGCTGCGATACAGACCGTTCCGCAGCGGGGGTTTCTAGCCGCGGCGGAGGAACCGTGAGTCGCATGATCCTGTCCAAGCTCGCGCTCGGTGTGGCACTCGTCGTGGCATCTGCCCCGGCGCTGACGGTGTACGCCGACAACACCCCGTCGGCCAAAGACATGGCCGAGGCGAAGAAGGCCTTCGGCGATGGCAAGAAGCTCCACGATGCCGGCAAGCTGCCCGAGGCCATCGAGAAGTTTCAGAAGTCGTACTTCCTCTCGAAGAACCCGCTGCTGCTCTACAACGTCGCGCTGACGATGGAAGAGGCCGGCATGGCCGACATCGCCGTCGGCTACTACAAGAAGTTCCTCTCCGATGCGCCCGCGGAAGCCGCCCAGCGCCCCGAGGCCGAGGCGAGCCTGAAGGCGCTCGAGGCGAAGCTCGGCGGCGGCGGCACGATGGCGACGTCACCGCACCCGACTGGCGGCCCGACGGGCCCCGCGGTCGACACCGGCACGAAGCCGGTGCCCGAGGTGAAGGGCCCCATCGTCGTGAAGCCGGCTGGCACGTACGCCGAGACCGACTTCCAGCACCAGGTCGTGGACACCGCGCCACCGGGCAAGCCGCTCGACATCACGGCCTATGTCCCCGAGGACTCGGGCTGGACGGTGACCCTCGCGTTCCGCACCGCGGGCGAGGGCAAGTTCACGATGAAGACGATGAAGTGGCGCTACAAGGAGCTGGTGGGACGCATCCCGGCGCCGAAGATGATCGGCGACTCGGTGCAGTACTACGTCGAGGCGAAGGACTCCGCGGGAGCCGTCATCGCGCGGTCGGCCAAGGCCACGAGCCCCAACCTCGTGACGCTCGAGGCTGGTGCCACCCCGCGCTTCTACCCGGACTTTTCCGAGGATGGCGAGGTCAAGCTGACAGGTGCACAGGTCCGCGCCCGTGATGACGCCGACAACCCGCTGACGGGCAAGGTCGAGACCCCGGTCGCGGACGATCCACCGCCCGGCACCGAGGGTCCCGTCGGGCCCGTGGGGCCGACGGATACCGGGCCCGTCTCGAAGCAGATGACGTACGCGAAGTGGGGCACCACGGCGGGGTCCGCGGCCCTGCTCGCCGGCTCGCTCGTGTTCTACCTCCAGGCCGGCAGCAACGCGCAGAAGCTCAAGGACGACACCACGCTGTGTGGCACCCCGCCCTGCCGCCCCTTCGACCAGTACGACCGCGATCTGCAGAGCGCGGGCAAGCGCAGCGACACGCTCTCGAAGGTGTTCCTCGGGGGCGGGCTCGTCGTCGGCGTGGCCGCGGGTTACTTCTGGTACCAGACGTTGAAGCACAAGCACGCGCGCACCACGCCCACGACGGCGCGGCGCGCGACCGCGGCGGACGTGCAGTGGGCCGTGGTTCCGGCGCTCGGCGAAGGTTTCGCGGGCGCATCTGCCACCGTGGGGTTCTGATCATGCGCACCCTCTCGCTCTTCCTCGTCGCCGCGGCCGCGGCCACCGTGGGCTCGCTCGCCGCGTGCTCGAACTACAACCCGGATCTCGGGAGCACGCCGTTCAAGTGCACGGCCGCGGACCCGACCTGCCCGGACAGCTACACCTGCCAGATGGACATCGGCGTGTGCGTCGCGAACGGTGGCACCACGCCTGACGGTCCCGCCGCGGACTCGGCGGCGTTCCAGTGCGCGAACGACGGCAACCTCGAGCCGAACAACACCTACCAGACGGCCTACGTCACCGATGTCGGTGCCGTCCCGACGCGCGCCTTCGGCCCGCTGTCGATCTGCCCGGCCGGCGACAAGGACACGTTCAAGGTCACGATGCCGGCGGGCACGATGAAGGCGCTCGAGATGAAGGTCACCTGGGATAGCGGCGCGACGTTGACGGGCGCGCTGCTCAACGCGGGCGGCACCGTGCTGCAGCAGGGCGTCCCGCTCGGAGACAAGGGCGTGCGCGCCTGCGCACTCCTCCCGGCGGGCATGTTCTACGCTCAGGTCGCGGGCGCGGCCGAGGTGCAGAACAACTACCGGATCACGCTCACGGTCGTCGCGAGCTGCGCGAACCCGTAACGCGCCTCCGACGAGTCATCGCGCGGCGAGGCTCGCGCTGGGCACGCGGCGATACGACTTGCTACCGACGTCGACGAAGCGACCGCCGCTCCAGGCGCGCACGGTCACCGTCATCTCGTCACCGTCGAACGCGATCCGGTTGTAGTTGTTCGGCTCGCCGCGGGTGCGGGTCGAGATGCACGTGCCGGCATGCACGGCGACGATGCGGTGCGTGGTGTCCGTCATCGTCGCGTCGTCGCTGAACGCGAGGTGGAGGTGCCCCGTGAGGATCACGTTGACGCCCGCGGCACGGAACGCGGTGAGCGCGGTGGCGGAATCATCGACGAGATCGTCCTTCGCGATCTCGGGACCGATGAAGGGATGGTGCGCGACGAGGATCTTCCACGGCGCCGGCGCCGCCGCGAGCGATGCGCACGCCGCCGCGATCTGCCCTCGCGAGACCTTGCCGCTCTTCCTCGTGAAGCCGTGGGCCGTCGCGATGCCTGCCACCGCAATGGACTCGGCGAGGTACGTGGGGGCGAGATCGGAGGTGACCTCGGCTCGATAGGTTCCGAGGGGATCGGCCAGGCGACGGAACACGTTGTACAGCGGGACGTCGTGGTTCCCGGGCACGACGAGATACGGGCAGGTCAGGCGATCGAGGAATGCCCGGCTCGCACGGAACTGCTCGGTGCGGGCCCGCTGGGTCAGATCGCCGCTCACCGCCACGAACGCAGGCGCGGGTGCCGTGCGGCCGTCGAGGTCGGCGAGGAGGCCAGCGAGAACCTGGGGATCCTCGGTGCCGAAGTGTGGGTCGGAGATGTGTGCGACCAGCGTCACGGCGGCGTGTCCCTCCCGGGCTCGGGGTCGGCGGCGGCCGCGGGCGCCTCGGGGGTCGCGGGAACGATGACGGTGAGCGCCGCCGGATGGATGCGGTAGTGCAGCGGTGACTGCATCGGAGTGACCTCCCCATCGATCGCGACCTGCACGTGACGAGATCCGATCGTGACCACGACGTCGGTGGCGGTCACGGCTTCGAAATCACTGACCGCGTCGAGCCGACCCAGGATCGCGCGCACCATCATCCAGAACATCTGCAAGCGCCCGCGGCTCCGGACGAGGTAGACGCTCAGCACCCCGCCGTCGAGGTGGGCGCGTTCGCCGAGCTGCTTGAAGTTCACCGTGTATACGTTGTTGCCGACGAAGATCAGAGGCGTCGCACAGGCCATCGCACGGTCCGGGAACTTCACCCTCGCCTGGAGCATGCGGAAGCGACGGAGCACGCGCGCGGCAGCGATGCCCATGGCGACCCACTTGCTCCGGCCGGTCGCCTTCTGCTGCTGCTCGCGGTGAAGCACGGCCTCGGGATAGAGTCCGATCGACGAGTTGTTCACGAAGAGCCGGCCGTTGACCTCGCACACGTCGATCTGCTTCGTGTGTCTGGCGACGATCACGGCGGCGGCGGCGGCAAGTTCCTGCGGCATCCCGAGGTCGCGCGCGAAGTGATTGAGGGTGCCCAGCGGCAGGACTCCGAGGGGCACGGCTCCCCCCGCGAGCGAGCCTGCGATGGCACTCACGGTGCCGTCGCCCCCGGCGGCCACGACGATGTCGGTCCCTTCGGCGATGATATCGAGACAGCGCGGCAGGTCACCGGGCTTGACCTGGTGGATGCGCGGGGTCGCGCCGGCGGCGGCGAAGGCCTCACGGATCCGCTGCTCGCGCTCGGCGGCGGCCGCTCCGTCCGTGCCCGACGCCGCGTTCATGATGACGGCGATGTTCACGAGGCCCCGTGACGAGCGTTTGGCGCACTGGTGAGCGCGCGTGGCACGGAAGGGGCTGCAGGGAACCACCGCACGGTCGTCGCGCCGGGCAACTGCGATCGGTGTGCCAGTTCGGGCGCTCCCGGACCGCTACCGCCAGTCGGCGCCGAGCTCCGCCTCCATGATGTCGGCGCAGAGCGAGATGCACTCGTTACAGAGCGCCGTGTGGTTGCGACCGAGCAGCTTCTTCACCTCGTGCTCGAGCTTCGCGCACCAGGCGCAGTGGCCGGTGGGCCCGAGCTCGGGATGTGAATCCCGGCCCACCTGCTCGCCCGCGACCCCGGCGGACTCGAGCTCGGCACTCGAGGGGACCCGGAACTCGCCCGTCGCGTTCACGGCGAGCCCACCGCCGAGCGATTTGTGGCACGGGCCGCAGACCATCACGAGCTCGCCCGCGTCGAGCGCGTGATGGCAGAGGGGGCAGTTCACGCGGCTCACACTAGGCCGTTCCGGCACAAGGGGGTCCCGAATGGCTACGCCATTCACCCTCCCAGCGCGGGCGCCGACGCGGGTGAGCTCGGAAGCGTGACGGTCATGGTCGTTCCCGCCGACCCCGTGACGACATCGATGCGGCCTCCATGCTCGGCGACGATCGCGTGGCACGTGGCGAGCCCGAGGCCCGTGCCTTTCGGCTTCGTGGTGAAGAACGGATCGAAGATGTGGGCGACCTGATCCGCGGGGATCCCCGCCCCGTCGTCGGTAATGACAACCTCGACGTTGCCGTCGACGGTGGTGGCCGCGACACTCACGTGCTTGCCGCCGAGCGCGGCCGCATCGGACGCGTTGCGGAGCAGGTTCCACAGCACCTGGCGCAGCTTGGCGGCGTCGCCGTGATACGGCAGCGGCCCGGCGGCGGTCGCGACGAGCTCGACAGCGCCGAACGCGGGGTCCGCGCGCGCGACACGGACGGTCTCCTCCACCATCACGCCGACATCGAAGTCGAGTGCGTGGCTCGCGCGCGGATTGGCGTAGTCGAGCAGATCGCCGACGAGCTCGTTCAGCCGGACGATCTCCCGCTGCACGATCGCCATCAGCGTTGCGTCGTCCTCGGTGGCCTGGGGCGAGGTGCGGAGCAGCTCGATCGATCCCGAGATCGCGGCGAGGGGGTTGCGGATCTCGTGGGCGATGCCTGCCGCGAGCTGGCCCACGGTCGCGAGTCGCTCCGCGCGCCGAACATGGTGCTCGAGGCGCCGCAGCTCCGTCAGGTCCTGGAAGTTCACGACGCGTCCGATGACTCGGTCGTGCAGATCGCGCAGCGGCGAGACGGTGACGCCGATGATGGTTCCGCTCGGCACGGCCAGGTTCAGCTCCGCACGCTGCAGCCCCGTCGCCGGATCCGTGCGCTGTTCGAGCGTGGAGACACCCGGCATGACGCTCTCGATCGGGCGGCCGACGATCGCATCGATGCGCCGGTCGAGGATCTCGGCGGCCGCGCGGTTCGCCGAGAGCACCGTGCCATCGGGCGCCATCGTGATGAGGCCGGCTGCGAGCGACCGCACGATGTCCTGGTGCAGCGTGAACAGATCTGCCGCCGCCTGCCGCGTGGTCGCGAGCGTCTCCGCACCGCGTTGCAGCTGGTCACCGAACAGGAACGCCAGCGCGCCGACTCCCACGAGAGTCGCCGTGTGCACGGCCAGCCGGTTCGCGAACTCACCCGACTCCTGCTCCCACGGGTGCGCCTCGGGCGGCATGGGGAGGTCGAGGGCGTGTCTCCATGCGAGCAGCGCGACCACCGCGAGCGCGCCGATGGACGCGAGCGTCACCACGATCGCGCCGCGGCGATATGCCAACGCCCCCGCGGAGACGATCGAGAGCGCGTACAGGAACGTGTACGGGCTCTGGGCGCCGCCGGTCACGTACACGAGCAGCGACGTGACGGCGAGGTCCGCGACCAGCATCGGCCGGACCACGGTGGCCGGCGAGACCTCCATGCGTAGCATCACGCCGAACACGATCGACGACAGGTACGTGATCGCGATGAGGCCCGACTGGAACCACACGGCCGAGCGCACCGGGAGCCCGCCTTGCGCGAGCACCCACACCGACAACCCCATCACGACCGAGATCACGATGACGCGCAGCAGCAGCACGCGTGTGACCCGGCGGCGCGTCTCGGACGGTCCGATGGCCGGACGACCGACGAGCGAATCTCCCGGGGTCGGCGCGTCCGGATCGTGACGGATCGTCGGAATCGGCGCCGTCATCGCCATGACGCGACCGTCCGACTATCCGCTGATGTTCGACGCGAGGTTGAAGATCGGGAGGTACATCGCGATGATCAGCCCGCCGCAGACGATGCCGAGGAACGCCATCATGAACGGCTCGATGAGTGACGTCATGCCGCGCACGGCGGCGTCGACCTCTTCCTCGTAGAAGTCCGCGATCTTCTGGAGCATCTGGTCCATCGCGCCGGTCTGCTCGCCGACGCCGATCATCTGCACCACCATCGAGGGGAACACCCGGCTCTCGGCCAGCGGACCGGCCATGTCGTGGCCCTCGCTGATCTTCTCGCGTGCGCGCCGGAGGGCGAACTCCACGACCTTGTTGCCCGAGGTCCGGGAGCAGATGTCGAGAGCGTCGAGGATCGGCACACCCGAGGACAGCAGCGTGCCGAGCGTGCGCGTGAAGCGAGCGACGACGATCTTGCGGAGCACGGATCCCATGAGCGGGAGCCTCAGCAGCATGCGGTCGAATATCTCCTTGCCGCGATCCGTTCGTCTGAGCATCGAGGTCCCGACGAGCAGCGCGACGATCGAGCCGATGAAGACGTACCAGCGGTGCGCGAAGCCGTTCGACAGCATGATCACGAACCGCGTGGGGCCCGGCAGCTTCGCGCCGCCGCCCATGTCGTGATACATGGCCTCGAAGACGGGGATGACCTTCAGCAGCATCACCGAGATCACGCCGATGGCGACGATCAAGATGCCGACCGGGTAGAACAGCGCGCTCTTGATCTGGCCGCGCAGCTTCACCGCCTTCTCGATGTAGATCGCGAGGCGGTTCAAGATCGTATCGAGGATGCCGCCGACCTCACCTGCAGCGCACAGGTTCACGTAGAGGTCATCGAAGACCTTCGGGTGGCGGCGCAGCGAGTCGCTGAACGTGGCGCCCTGCTCGACGTTGCTCTTCACCGCGCCGAGGATGCCCGCGAAGATCTTGTTCGGGGTCTGGGAGGCGAGGATGTCGAGGCACTGCACGAGCGGCAGGCCGGCGTCGATCATCGTCGCGAGCTGGCGGGTGAAGATCTGGAGATCTTTCGGCGCGACACCCGAACCGATCACGATCTGGAACTCTTTGGCCTGCTTCTTCACCTTCGTGACGGTGAGGCCGTCGCCGCGGAGCCGGGCCTCGACGACCTCGGACGTCTCCGCGTCGATCACGCCCTTCTTGCGCTCGCCGCTACGGGTCGTTGCTTCCCACTGGAACTTGGCCATGCGTCCTCGCGATGTGCGCTAGCGGCGCGCGGAAAGGTTGGTGGGATTGGCGTGAGCGCCCAGGGCGTAGCCGGCGGAGAGCAGCATCTGCTTCAGCTCGTCGGCCTCGCTCGAGGCGGCGAGCGCGGTGTCGAGCGTGATGTGCTTCTTCACGACCAGGAGCTCGAAGATCGCCTGGTTCATCGTCTGCATCCCGAACTTCGACTGCCCGATCTGCATCTGCGAGTACACCTGGTGCAGCTTGTCCTCGCGGATCAGGTTTCTGATCGCGGCGTTCGGGATCATGACCTCGGCTGCCATCGCGCGCCCGCCGCCGATCTTCGGCAGCAGCGTCTGCGTGATCACGCCCTCGAGCACGAACGAGAGCACCGCGCGCACCTGGCTCTGCTGGTGCGACGGGAACACGTCGATGATGCGGTTGATCGACTGCACCGCGCTGTTCGTGTGGAGCGTCGCGAACGCGAGGTGACCGGTCTCCGCGATGGTGAGTGCCGCCTCGACCGTCTCGAGGTCGCGCATCTCGCCGATGAGCACCGTGTCCGGGTCCTGGCGCAGGATGTACTTGAGCGCGCGCTTGAACGAGGCCGAGTCGCGGCCGATCTCGCGCTGGTTCACGAGGCACTGCTTGTGCGAGTGCTGGAACTCGATCGGGTCCTCGACGGTGACGATGTGACCCTTCTGCTCCGTGTTGATCTTGTCGATCATCGAGGCCAGCGTGGTCGACTTGCCGGAGCCCGTGGGGCCCGTCACGAGCACGAGCCCGCGGGGGCGGTCGCACAGCTCGGCGACGATCGGGGGCATGCCGATATCCGCGAGCGGAACGATCTTGTACGGGACCACGCGGAACGCGCCACCGACGCACGCCTGCTGCATGTAGACGTTCGCGCGGAAGCGAGCCATGCCGCGGATGCCGAACGAGAAGTCGATCTCGAGATCCTCCTCGAAGCGTAACTTCTGCTGGTCGTTCATGACCGAGTAGCAAAGGGTCTTCGTGTCGACCGGCGTGAGGGGCTCGGTCTGGAGCTTCACGAGGTCGCCATCGAGGCGCAACCGCGGCGGCGAGCCCGCGGAGATGTGGAGGTCGGACGCGCCCTTGTCGGTGAGCGCCTTCAGGAGGGCTTGCAGCGTGTGCTGTGACAACTCAGTCCTCGACCGTGGTGCGCAAGATTTCCTCCGGCGTGGTCATTCCATCGAGAATCTTCGCGATCCCGGCCATGCGCAGGCTCTGCACGCCGCCCCGGATCATCTCGGTCTTGATCTCCGCGGCGGAGGCGCCCTGGAGGACGAGCTCCTTGAGCGGGTCAGTGAACGGCATCACCTCGTAGAGCGCGACGCGGCCCTTGTAGCCGGTGTTGTTGCAGGTGCCGCAACCCTTGCCCTTCATGATCTTGGCCGTGCGGATCTGCTCCTCGGTCATGCCGATCTTCTGGAGCGCCTCGACGTGCTTCTCGTCGGGGACCTTGCAGTCCGCGCAGATGCGCCGCGCGAGCCGCTGCGCGACCACGAGGTTCACGGAGGCCGTCACGAGGAATGGCTCGATGCCCATGTTGAGCAGGCGCGACACCGTGGAGGGCGCGTCGTTCGTGTGGAGCGTGGAGAGCACGAGGTGACCGGTGAGCGCGGCCTTGACTCCGATCTCCGCCGTCTCGAAGTCGCGGATCTCGCCGACCATGATGATGTTCGGGTCCTGCCGGAGGAACGACCGGAGCGCGGTCGCGAAGTTCAGCCCGATGTCCTCGTGCATCTGCACCTGGTTGATGCCGTGGAGGTTGAACTCCACGGGATCCTCGGCCGTGCTGATGTTGCGATCGATCGTGTTGAGCTCGGAGAGCGCGGAGTACAGCGTGGTGGTCTTGCCCGAGCCCGTGGGCCCGGTGACGAGCACCATGCCGTACGGCTTCTGGATCGCTTCCTTGAAGTCGTCGAGCGGCTTCTGATCGAAGCCGAGCCTCGTCATGTCGAGCTGGAGGTTCGTCTTGTCGAGGAGCCGCATGACGATCTTCTCGCCGTACAGCGTCGGGAGCACGGACACGCGAAAGTCCATCTCGCGGTTCGGCATCTTCAGCTTGATGCGACCGTCCTGCGGCAGGCGCCGCTCGGCGATGTCGAGAGACGCCATGATCTTCAGGCGCGACGTCATCGCGTTCCGGAGCTTCAGCGGCGGCCGCATCTCCTCCTGGAGGATGCCGTCGATCCGGAACCGGACGCGGAAGCTCTTCTCGTAGGGCTCGACGTGGATGTCGGAGGCCTTCTTCTTGATCGCGCTCAATAAAATTGCGTTGCAGAGCTTCACGACCGGCGCCTCGCCCGCCTGGTTCTCGAGGTCGACGACGTTCACGGCCTCGTCGGACGTGGCCGCATACGCGACGTTGTCGACGTCGAACTCGCCCATCATCTGATCGAGGTCGGGGCCCTTGTCGTAGTAGCGGGACAGCGCGGCCTCGAGCGACGCCTCGGACGCGACGACCGGCTCGATGTTGTACTGCGTGAGAAACTTGAGCTCGTCGATCGCGTAGATGTTCGACGGGTCGGCCATCGCGACGATCAGCGTCGGGCCGTTGCGCCGGACCGGGATGACCTGGTGCTTCTCGCAGATCTCGCGGGGGACGAGCTTCAGGACCGACACGTCGATCTCGAACTCCGACAGGTTGATCGAGGGCAGCGAGTACTGCTTCGCGACGAACTGGGTGAGCTCCTGATCCTTGACGTAACCCAGGCGCGAGAGTGTGGCGCCGAGGCGCTTGCCCGTGCGCTTGGCTTCATCCTGGGCCTGCTGAAGTTGCTGGAGCGAGAGCATTTTCTCGCGAACCAGCAACTCTCCAATACGGCTCATTCGACGGTATCCCCCGGCCGAAACGTTAGCCCGCCCTGCAGGGGGCGTCAAACTCGGGTACCCGCTGCTCCGACCTGTCGTCCGGGTCACGCGCGTGGTGCCGGCGCGGCAACGACGGTGGCGAAAGACCCCGAGCGAGCGCGATGCCGGGGCAGGTTGCCCCTAAAATCACGAATGATCTTGCACACTAAGGCGACGGAGATCATATACGTCGCATGCGCAACATCACTGGAATCGTCATGGCAATCGCTCTCGTCTCCGGCTCGGCGTTCGCCGACAAGGCCGCCAGCTCCACGCCGACCCCGGCGACGGCGCCGGCGACCACCACCACGGCGGCCACCACGACCACGGCCGCGAAGCCGGCGAAGAAGGTCGTCACGAAGCCGGCAACGAAGGCGAAGCCGGCGACGAAGCCGGCCGCGACCAAGCCGGCGACGACCAAGCCGCCCGCGACCACGAACTAGCCCCGAGCTCTGCGGCGGTCACGGCACGACCACCGATGGGGTTCGCGCGCGGTAGTCAGCGGCGTACTCGGGCTCGCCCTTGCGGTCCCAGGCGAGCGCGAGGGACCGGCAGCGGTCGGCCTCGACGCTCGCCGTGAGCTCGCCGCCGCTCCGCATCGCGTCGAGGAGCGTGATCGCGTCGTCGATGCGGTCGGCCGCGAGGAGCGCACGCGCGCGCGTGTGCTGGATCGCGGGGACATCGGGCCGCAGCGCGGAGGCAGATTCGGCGAGCTCGAGCGCGGTCCGCGCATCGACCGGATCGACTTCGAGTGCGAGCCACGCGCGGTTGTTCAACCACACGGCGCGCTCGGCGGGGGCGAGCGCCTGCTCGTCGAAGGCGGCGAGCAATCGTGCCGCGTCAGCGAGGTGACCGCCCGCGACCGCGCACCCCGCGAGCGACAGCCGGCTCGCCCGCCGCCGCTCGCGCGACGGCGAGATGAACGCCAGCACGCGATATCGCCGTGCTGCTCGCGCATACAGCGTGGCGACGAACGCCGCGTGCGCCGAGCGCGGTAACCAGAGCTGCGCCAGCGCGTACGCAGCGCCGAGCACCAAGAGCAGTGCCGCGATCCGCACGGCGCCGAGGATAACCCGCGCGCGGTGCTGGCGAGCCGTGCTAATGAGCCGCCCATGGCAGATACGCTCGTCGCGCTCGGGAAGAGGCCGGGCGAGGTGCGTCCGCCGCGGCCCCCGCTCGCCGCGGATGCCCCGAAGGTCTTCATGGAGACGTACGGCTGCCAGATGAACGTCGCCGACAGCGACCTCATCGGCAGTGTGCTCGCCGATGCGGGCTACGCGACCTGCAAGCGCGCGGACGAGGCCGACGTGATCGTCATCAACACGTGCGCGGTGCGCGAGAAGGCCGAGGAGCGCGTGATCGCGCGAGCCTCCGAGCTCGGCGCGCTGAAGAAGAAGCGTCCGGGGACCGTGCTCGCGATCGTCGGGTGCATGGCCGAGCACCTCAAGGAGGGTCTCGCCGTGCGCGCGCCCGCCGTCGACGTGATCGCGGGGCCCGACAGCTACCGGCGCATGGGCGACCTGCTCGCAGCCGCGCGCGCGACCCCCATGGCGTTGCGCACGGGCCCGGTGCTCGATCTCAAGCTCGACAAGGCCGAGACCTACGAGGGGCTGTCAGGCGCGGTCGGGGGAGACGGGGTGTCGGGCTTCGTCACGATCCAGCGCGGCTGCGACAAGTTCTGCACGTTCTGCGTGGTGCCGTTCACGCGCGGTCGCGAGCGCGGTACGCCGCCGCGCGAGGTGCTCCGTCAGGTGCGCGAGCTCGCCGCCGCGGGCTATCGCGAGGTCGTGCTGCTCGGCCAGACCGTGAACTCGTATGTCTGGGACGACGTCACGTTCGCGGACCTCCTGCGCGCGGTCTCGAGCGTCGAGGGCATCGAGCGCGTGCGCTTCACGTCGCCCTACCCCGTCGACTTCACGGCCGACGTGGTGACCGCGCTCGCGACCGAGCCGAAGCTCTGCAAGTACATCCACCTGCCGCTGCAGTCGGGCTCCGACAGCGTGCTCGCGCGCATGAAGCGCGGCTACACGATCGACGACTACCGCGCGATCGTGCACGCCCTGCGCACGGCGATGCCGGACATCGCGATGTCCACCGATATCCTCTCGGGCTTCTCGGGCGAGACCGAGGAGGATCACCAGCAGACGCTCGCGCTGATGCGCGAGATCCGCTTCGACAGCGCGTTCATGTTCGCGTACTCGGAGCGCGACCTGACGTTCGCCGCGAAGAAGCTGCCCGACGACGTGCCCGAGGCCACGAAGAAGCGCCGGCTCGCCGAGATCGTGGCGCTGCAGGAGCAGATCAGCGGGGAGGTGTTCGCCGCGCATGTCGGGCGCCACGAGCGCGTGCTCGTCTTCGGCGCGTCGA
>JAYUVX010000051.1:0-7082 GCA_043753855.1 Myxococcales bacterium
GGGAGCTCGGCCAAGCGCGCCTTGATCACGACGTCGGCGGTCTTGCTCTCGGCCAGACTCGCGGCGAGCTGGGCCCCCATCTCGAACCGGAGCGCATCGACCATGAAGTACGCGGTGAGCTCTTCGTTAGCTGCTGGGACAACGATGTCATCGAACAGTGTCCGCTGTTGTAACGCCGCACCCGGCAGGAAGCCTTCGGTCCGACAGAGCCCGTTGAAGTAGTGCGCGACCGGATCGGCCCACCCCCGATAGACGCCGCGCAGCTGGTCGAGCCGTTCTCGGAGGATGCCGACCTCTTCGATCTCGAGATGCGCGAGCTGATGCCGGGCCTGTTCCAGCTGGCGGTGGGCGGAATCGATCTCGAAGCCGACCGTGGAGTACCACTCGATGGCCTCGGCGAGGGTGCGTGCCCCCCCAACCAAATTGGTGTGATCGACGAGGCGCCCCAACTCAGCCGCGAGCTTGACGAGGCTCCACGCGGTCTGTCGTCCCCGAACGAGTTGCGGCCAGAAACTGTCGCTCGCGGTGCGCTCGCTTGCGAAGTCATGGGCAACCTGGAACCGCGCACTCCCCAGCGCGTCGAGAGCGGCTGCAAGCACGATGCGGTCTTCGAAGCGGAACGTATCGATCTTGCCGAGGTCGGCAGCGGTCGCGGTTCGCACCTCGTTCTCGAGCCGCACCTCGATCTCGTCGGCGATGCGCGCGTACGACGTCGGATGGCGTTGGCGAAGGTGGCTCGCGAGCTTCTGACATGCAGTCACGGCCGGCCGCGGAAGAACCTTGAGGGCGGTCATCCATTCGTCGACCGGTAGCCGGCGCAGGTCGTGGACGAACTCGACGCACAGTGCCCAGCCGGCGATACTGACGGCGATGTCCGACGCCAGCTCGGGCGGTGATGTAATCCGAGCGGGAAAGCTCGTGTCGGCCCACCGCGAGTGCCATGACTCTTCGACACCAAGGGAGGCGCCGGCGCGACGCCACACGGACCGAGCCACCGCAGCCTGGTCGAGTTGCAACGCGAGTGCACTGCCCGAGGTCAAGGCATCGAACAGTGCCTCCGGGCCGAGGGCGCTGAGGTCAGGCCCAGCACCGTGTGGCTGCGGGGTTATCTCGAGCGCCGAGAGCCAGGCGTCGGCGCGCTCGATCGTTACGTCATCTCCCGCAAGGAAGCCCTCGACAACCTCTGGCGAAGCGAGCCCGAGCGCCGCTTCACGAATCAGTGTCGGTAACGCGCGGCGATAGCGTCGCCCTGCTCGATAGAGCTCGAACAACGGAGTCTCTGCGATGCTCTCCTCGGTGTGGCCGGGGACGTGAACAACGAGCGGTGTCATTCCGACGCCGTCCTCGAGATTCTCAAGTCCGAGCATCAGCTCGAGATAGCTCCCACGAAGACAGCGCACCGGCACCGGGAACGCGGCCGTTTCGGCGCGGTCGCGAAGCTGATCGGCGAATGTCGTGTAGGAGGCCTCCTTGTCGAGCCACACCAGAATGCCGTGTTGGCGTGCTTGCTCGCGTAGCTCCGCTTCGAGGCTCGCCGAGACCGGCCCGGGCACGCTCACGCGCTAAGCTCCTCGCCTGCCATTGCGTCGTCGCTATCAGCAGCGGCGAGGTCAAGCGCGCCTTGCGACTCGTCACCCTCATCCGCCTCGCCGGTCTTAGTCTGTTTGCGTTGACGGCGCTGATGCTCCTTGGCGACTAGTGCCTCCACCTCATCGGGGTGATCGGTTTCGAACGCTGCACGAGCCGCATCGGACCCGACTTCGTCGAGTGTGAAGTCGGGGCGGATCTCGTCCTGCAGCCGCAGCTCCCACTGGTACGCCTTAGCCGGATGATACTTCCAGAAGCAGCCGTGTGCGACGGCGACGCTCGGATCGATCTTGCACTTCGCATCGACGCGAACAGGGAAGTAACGCTTCGCGAGGTGCGCCCAGTCGTAGTCCTTCTTTCCTTCGGCGTTTGCCAACTCGCGCCACCACTTCTTCGGATCCTTCCACTGTGGCTCGAGTAGCGGCCAGAGTGCAGCGGCATTGATCATCACGCCGTCGTCGAGAACCGGTTCGTAGCGGGCGTCGACCTCGCGCGGTTTGGTCTTGCCGTCAGGAGGCGGTGGCCCCTTCTCCGCGCATTGCTCAATATTGGTGATGAAGTCGCTCAGCTCCTCGAGCCACTTGCCAATCTCACCGAACCGCTTCTCCGCTGCCTTGCTCGCCTTCTTGTCGGCGCCGTCGCGGGCGCTTCGCAGATCGGTCAACTCGCCCTCGAACTGCTTCTTCGCTGGATACAGGTGTTCTGCAAGCAGATCGTGGAGCGTGCCTGCAGTCCACCGATGGACCGAAACGTACGCGACGAACGTCTTTCTCGACGAGCTGAGTGGGAAGCAGGTTGGACGGTTCTCGTACATCTTGCGGTGTACCTCGGGGAAGAACTTGTCCTGGAGGTAGTTCTTTAGAGTGCGCTTGTCGTCGATCGCAGCTCCGTGCGTGGTCCACGCAGCGAGGATCGGCGCGGCGGCCAGATGGGCGAGGCTGTCACGGTCGGTCGCGTTAGACAGGAACAAGATGCCGTGAGGCAATGCCGATGCAACCTTCGGGAGGTTGCGTTCGCTGCTGTCGCCGAACCGACCAAGCGCGACGCCGACGGCGAAGCTTAAGTAGTCCGTTGCAAGTTCTGGTTCGTCCGCCAAGTCGAGTTCCGGCAGTGGCGCGTTGAGTTGTCGGTCGATGGCGCTCTGCGCCCATTCTTGTGCACTTTTCCACGTCGATGGGCCTGGCCTTAGGAACTCGATCGACGTCTCTCGACGCGCCTCTTCCTGCGCGAACGACCCGCGAACGACAGAAACGATCCTTTCTGCGCCAGGGATGTTTGCGTAGGGAACGCGAGCGACATCGCCGGCGGTGAAGTGAATAGTCGGGTTTAGCGAACTCATCACGTCTTTACTGAAGGTGCTATTGAGAGTGCATACTGTCTGAGACATGTCCGAGTTAAAAACGGCCCGGCCTTCCACGTCAAAGACGCTCGGAAGTCGAAAGACTCGCGCAGCGAACGAAGCACCTTTCGTCGTGAACGCTGTGCCCATGGAAAAGTAGAGGTCCTCGTTGCGAACTGATCGAGATGCGCTCCCGTAGACATGCTCGTTCAGAACCTTGACCGCGAGCCCTCGGTGGCGCCACAGCACCGCAAACCTCACGGGCTCGACCCACGCAGCGCCATCTGCGCCCTTTACATAAGGAGCCCAGCTAGAGACGTCCATTCGTGCGAGCGGCTTTCGTTCGTCTTCTTGCCAGACTGTCCACGTCGCTGATGGCAGCTCCCAGGGACGCCGGAGGAACCTGACATTGTCGTTTGTCTGGAGCCCATTACATATTCGGCTTGTCGATCCGAATTTGGGACTTGTTGCATACGAACTCAGTTGTTCGTTGCTCCACCAATAGACCACAGGTGAACTCTCGATCGCGACCAGGTCCGTCGGCTTGAACTCATAGCGTCCAGTCTGGCAAAGCATCGCGCCGCGCTTGCGACGAGTCCGCTCACGATCATAGGACTTGTCGTCGAGGGGGGTCGGCTGCATCGCGACGCTTTGCTCCTCGCTTGGGCGGCATCTGCGGAATACACTCATTACTGCTGCAAGCACCTCATTCGGAACTTCGTCGAATGCGCCGCGATCGACGTCGCCCAACAACCGTAGATCGTAGGTTGCGAGCAGCCACTCGCGCAGAGAGCTGAACTGCTTGATGAACATCCAGTTGCGCATCGTTAGTAGCGCTGAAACACCGCCGACCCGCGCGAGCTGTAGTCCCCGTTCGAGGAAAGCTGCGTATAGGTCCGCCTTACCCCGCTCGTACTGGTCCTCGAGGTAGGCGTTACCGGCCATCTTGCTCGTGCCTTGGTAAGGCGGGTTCCCGACGACAATGTCGTACTGTCCTTCGCGGACTAGCCGCACGAACCGAACGCCAGCCGCGAGCTGCTCGCCTCGCAGGCGCAATCCAAGATCGGCGCCGCCGCTGTGGTGCTCCAGAAACCCCTCGATCCGATCGAGCACCGCGGCCTTGGCATGCTCCGCCGTGATCCGCTTGCGCCGCGCCGGTGCGAAGCCGTCGAATAGCGAGCCTTGGTCGGCCTTAACCGGCACAACTGCCGAGAGCTGCTGGCCGAACGATGCGATCGCCTCCTCGATCCCTGCGTCAACCTTAAGCAAGGTGCCGAGATAATCGGCGCCAACGAGCCCATCGACGATCCGCGAAGTCAGCTCAGGCGGAATCCCTGTCTCCGCTTCCACCTCGGCGTAGAGCTCGCGCCGCGCCGGATCATCCGCAGCGAGGGTAGCGAGGCTCAATACGGGTGCGACGAGATTCATCGTCTGCGGCTCGGCGGTGGCGCACAGCTGGCGCGCCTTAAGCATCAGCGTGGCGGCGGCGATCTGGACAGCCTTCGGATCGATGTCGATGCCGTGGAGGTTGTGCTCCAGGATCGACTCGACGATGCGTTTGTGGCCCCACTCGCCCGTGCCCTCCGCATCGGGCGAGGACGTCGCGCCGCGAAGCCACCCCTCCTCCTTGTACAAATGGAACAGCAGCTCGAACGCGATTACGAGGAAGTGGCCTGAGCCGCACGCGGGATCGAGCAGCTTTAGGTCGCGGACACTCACAGGCGCCTGCTCGATCGAGTCGGCGGGCATTGGCTGCGGAACCCAATATTTCCAGCGATCCTCGAGCCCACGCTCGATCGGCATCAGCGCATCTAGCGCGACCTCTCCCGCCGCCCGCTGTACGCGCCATGCAATTCGCCGCGCCTCGAGTTGGTCGAGTACGCTCTGCTGGTCACCAGCTGCACCGGTTGGGCCCTCTATCCGTGCGGTCCAGCCGTTCTTCTTGCACATCGCCAGCCACATCTGACCGAGGCTGTTTTGGAGCAGCCACTCCACCATGTAGCGCTCGGTGAACATTTGCGTCTTCGACGCGATCTCATGGTTCTCGAGCTTCTTCGACGCAGCAAGCTTGGCATCGAGCGCCTCGCGCTCGGGGTCGTTCCAATACTGATAGATCCACCCGAGCGTGGTGTCGTCGCTCCACACCGTCGCGAGTTCGTCGCCGTCGAGTGCGGTAATGACCCTGCGCAACGTTGCCGCTGGAATGGGGACCAGTGAGGTCATACGGACCGGGCCGTAGAGGCCAGGTAGATCGATCGCGAGCTCGTCGAACACGAGCCCGAGCAGCGTTGCGTATCCCTCGCTCTCATCTCGCTGTCCACCGCGTCCGGGACGCTCGGTTCGTACGAGCTCCGACGCAGCCTCGCGGAAGTCTTTGTAGCCTCGGCTCTCCCACCCGCCGGTCACGACCGCGACCGGGCGCAGCTTCGCGGCCTCGAGCAAACGCAGGTAGACGAGCCGCTGGAGAAACGTCGCGGCGGCATCCTTGACGACGTCGCCAAGCAGTCGAGCGGCGGCGCCAATGCGCGACTTCTCCGGTAGCGCACGGACTTGCTCGCCGATCCACGTTTCGAGACGCGCACGCCGGAGCCGTGCCGCCTCGCCGAGGTCGGCCTTGCTCGCTTCGATCGAGAGTCGGTACGCGCGCGCGGTCGCCTCGCCGAGCTCCTCGATCAACTGCGCGCGCAGCTTGCGAATCGTTTGGGACAGCGCCCGCTTCGCCTCATTCGTCATCGCCATGAAAACACCTGCGCTAGACCAACCGAACTCGATGACCGGCCACGAGTTCGGCGAGGACACGCTCGCGCACCTCGCTGAGCGCCCGATCGAGCTCGTCAACGTTGCCGACCTCGCGGTTGCTGAGGTTGTGCGTGACCTTGCGGAGCAGCTGCTTCGTTCCCTCGCTGAGGATCGCGTCGAGCCGATCGTCTGCTTCGCGCTCGCCGATTGGCAGCGCGCGATCGAAGGCGTCCCGCAACTGATCGAGTCCGGGCGAGACCGCTCCGATCTCCGAGATCACGAGTGCCTCGGAGATCGGACGGAGTACGTGATGGCTCTGATCGGCCGTGAGGGTCGAGAACCCGTCGCGACGCTTGAGGCGACCACGTGCCGCTTCCGTCGATGCCTCCTGATGAGCGAGGATCGCGCGTCGCGCCTCACGATACGCTTCGACGACAGTGGCGAGGTCGCCCGCAATGCCGGCGATGCCCCGCCACGGCGTCTCGCTGGCGAGCTGCGCTTCGATCCGCGTCGTTGCTGCCGCGAGCTCGGAGGATGTCTGGCCGATTTGCTGAAGCTGCGCCAGCTGATAACGCGAGATGTCGTCGGCCTTGCGCACTGCATCGATCGCGACGGGCACCAGCTCGACCGCGTACACGGCGAGGCGTCCCAGTCCGTCATTGAGGACATCGAGCTGACGAGCGACCTCTCGCACCGTCGGCTCCGTTTGTCGCACGAGCTTGTAGCAGCGGCCGAGTGCGTCTTCTAGCTCGACGAGAGCGGCCGGCACGGCACGATTTCCGGGCAGCTTGCGGAGGTGCTCGTAGACCTCGCGAAGGCGAGCCATCTGCACTGGGAACTGTGTGCTCACGGCATCGGCGATCGCGTCGTTCTCACGATCGAGCTTTAGCCCGAGCCGTTCATCGAAGAACTTGCAGATCCGAGCACGACCCTTGAGACCGACGGTATCCTCGCCGACTGGATAGATGCTCGCGGCCTTGAACCCGCGCTCCTTCTCCAGCACGTCACGAACCCCGGCGTCGCGCACCGCGGAGATCTGGTCGCCTGCCTCGGACTGGATACGGATCTTGCTCGCGCGTAGGAGTCCGGCAACGCACGCGCGCACGACCTCAGGCGCGTAGCCGTACGGCGGGCCTCCGAAGTGGAGATACAGAGATGCTCCGGTCGCGCCACCATCAGCAACGACGTGCTCGAACACGCGCCTCGGGACCACGCCGTTGCACGTCGGCACGAACCGACCGTTCTCGAGCTCGAGCAAACCCAGCTCGTCGATGAACTTGGGCGTGGGCGCGTTCAGCTCCGGTTCGATCAGCTGCATGACCTCCGCATTCGAGACGCGGGTCGCGATGAAGTGCGGGAACAGAGCGCGCAACGCGCGCTCCGATTCGCGCGACAACACCTGCGCTGCGGTGGTCGC
>JAYUVX010000052.1:0-21369 GCA_043753855.1 Myxococcales bacterium
ACCAGTCCACGAAGCCCAGGACTTCCAAGCAATTACATACGGATCCCGGGGGGGCCTGTTGACGGAGGTTAACCACCGTCCACAGTTATCCGGCGTAAAACCTGACACAGCTGTCGCAAGCTTGCCGCACCGCGCCTCGGCACTGGCAGAACCGTGCATCGGCCAGTATCCTGTTGGTACATGCGCGGATTCGTACGGCTTTGCGCCGCTGCTGGGGTTCTTGCGGGGGCGTTGCCTGCCCTGGCGGCGCCCGCGGAGACCTATCCCCTGGCCAAGGTGCAGCGCGGACAGACCGGCTACGGCATGACGACGTTTGCCGGCACCACCCCGGAGCGATTCACGTTCGAGGTCGTCTCGGTGGTGAAGAACTTCCTGCCCAAGCAGGACATCATCCTCGTCAAATCTGATGACCCGAAGGTCCAGGTCTCAGGATTCTGGCAGGGCATGTCGGGCAGCCCGCTCTATCTCGACGACAAGCTGCTGTGCGCGTTCTCGTACGGCTTCCGGTTCAACAAGATCGCGCTCGGTGGCTGCACGCCGATCGAGTACATGAAGAAGGACGGCGACGCGTACCGCCGCAACGCTCCGGTACAGGCGGTCGGCAAGACGGGGCCGAAGATGATCGTGCCCGCGACGTCATCGACGATGGCGGACTGGCGCCGGCTGACGCCGAACCTCGATGTTGCCGAGGCAATGAACGCGCTCGGTCCCGCGCACAAGAGCTGGCTATTGTCGGCACCGCTGCCGCCCGCCGTGCCCCGGCCGTCGGCGATCGATGGCGATCAAATGATGCAGGCGTCGGTGCCGCTCGCGATCTCGGGATTCTCGGCGCCGGCCTTCGCGCAGGTCGAGAAGCTGTTCGGCGATTCGAACCTGGTACCGATGCGCGCCGGTGGCTCGTCGGCGTCCGGCGCGGGCAAGGCCGAGGGTAATGCGAACAAGTTCGTGATGGGCGGATCGATCGCCGTCGAGCTGATCCGCGGCGACATGTCCGCGGCCGCGACCGGCACGGTGTCGTACATCGAGGGCGACAAGGTGCTCGCGTTCGGTCATCCGATGTTCCAGACCGGCGAGAGCTACATGCCGGTGTCGACGTCGTATGTCCACACCGTGATTCCCTCGGCGATGTCGGCATTCGTGATGGGCAGCCCAATCAACGAGATCGGCTCGCTGGTCCAGGACCGGCAGTCCGCGATCATGGCCGACACCAACCTGCGCACGCCGATGATCCCGGTCGACATCTCGATCACGAGCAGCTCCGGCAAGCACACCGAGCAGGGCTCGTTTCATGTCGAGCTGCTGTCCAGCAAGTTCCTGACGCCCTCGCTGATGGGCGCCGCGTTGATGAACGCGATCAACTACTACCTGCCCGACCGCGATGATGTCACGGCGCGGGTCGAGTCCACGGTGCGGGTGAAGGGCACCGAGCCGATCGTATTCGTCGATTATCTCCACGCCAATGATGGCGCGGGGTCTGTGATGGGGGCGGTGCGTGGCCTCCGCGTGCTGGTGCCGCTGATGCTGAACCCGTTCGCGCCGGTGCAAGTCGAGCGCGTCGATCTCAAGGTCGACCTCAAGTTCGAGGCGAACTTCGGCGAGATCAAGGAGCTCAAGGTGCCGACCGGTGACCTGATCCCGGGTCAGCGAAACCTGATCAAGGTGCTGATGAGCACGTGGGACGGCAAGGACATCATCGAGGACGTCCCCGTCGACGTTCCCCTGAGCCTCGCCGGCGGTATCGTCACCCTCGAGGTGACCTCGGGGGACTCCGCGAAGCTCGACGCCGCGCCGCCGGTCGATCTGCCGACGCTGCTCGCCGCGTTCCGCAAGCTGCTGCCCGGGAACGTGTGGGCGGTGTCGCTGTATCCCGCTGACGAAGGGGTGGCGCTCGAGGGCAAGCTGGTGCGGGACCTCCCGGCCAGCGCCGTCGACAAGCTGCACCCGCAGACCCATACGCAGCGCGCGCAGGTCTACAAGCCGATCGCGCGGACCGTCGCACCGGCCAAGCGCGTCGTCGAGGGCAGCACCACTGCACTCGTCCGCGTCCGCGCTGCTCGCTAGCCTCGTCTTCTCGCTCGTGCACTCAGCCTCTGGGGGACTCGTGAATTCTGCTCGCCTTCTTGCGCTCTCCGGCATCGGGAGCGTCGTGCTCCTGGCCTCGCCTGCCTCCGCCGTCGTGACCGCCACGTGGACCGTGGAGACCTATCCGCAACTCGACGCCGGTGACGCCACCGACGCGTTCATCACGTCGACCGGTGAGCTCCGCGCCGGCTGGAACACCAAGCGCACCGCGCTCGAAGGTGACGCGGTGTGGTCATCGGTGAAGCTCAACGATGGCAGCGTGCTGCTCGGCTCGGATGCGGGCGGCGCGATCTTCCGCGTCCAGGGCGATACCTCGAAGAAGCTGGTCTCGATCCCCGGTGCGATCGCGGTGGTCTCGCTGGTGCAGACCACCGACAACACGGTGTGGGCCGGCGCGATGCCCGGTAACAAGCTGTGGAAGATCGACATCGCGGGCGGCAAGGCCACGCCGGGTCCGCAGCTCGGCAAGGATGTCAAGGACGTCGAAACGATCTGGGCACTCGCGTCGTCGGGCAACACGGTCTACGCGGGGACCGGTCCCTCGGGCAAGCTGTTCTCGATCACCGGCGGCAACGCGAAGGAGGTGTTCGATACCGACGACAAGCGGATCACCGCGCTGACAGTGACCACCGACGGCAAGGTCTGGCTGGGCACCTCGGAGCGCGCGCTGGTGTTCCGGTTCGATCCCAAGGATGGCACCGGCCGCGCGATGGCCGACTTCGCTGGCAACGAGGTCTCCTCGCTCGCGCCGTACCGCGACGGTGTGGTCGCGGCGGCGAACGATCTTGCCGAGCAGCCCGCCGCGCAGGGCAAGACGCCCGGGCAGGTCGAGGCTGCCGAGAAGCCGAACGCGAGCAAGGGTCAGGCCGTCAAGCTCCCCGACGCGGGCACCAAGCCCGGCGCCGACAAGGATCCGCCACCGGTCACCGACCTCGGGCGCAAGGGCGCGAAGAAGGGCAAGGGCGCGCTGTTCAAGATCGGCAGCGATGGTCGGCTCGATCAGCTACACGCGTTGACCCAGACCTACTTCACCTCGGTCGCGGTGACGTCCGATGGTGCGGTGTTCGCGGGCGCCGCCGACAAGGGCCGCATCTACATGGTCGACGCGGACGGCGCGGTCGCGACGGCGTTCGATGTCGACGAGCGCTCGGTCTCGCAGGTGTGGGCCGAGAAGGCCGGGATTGCGTTTGCCACCGACGATACCGCCGCGACGTATCGCACCACCGGGCGCGCCGACGCCGCGAAGTACATGAGCGATGTGCTCGACGCCAAGGCGGTGTCGAAGTTCGGCAAGCTGACCTGGAACGCAACCGGCAAGACCAGGATCGAGACCCGCAGCGGCAACACCGCGAAGCCCGGCGTGGGCTGGAGCGAATGGAAGCCACCGACCCAGAGCGGCAAGCTCGGTGGCGGCGCCGAGGGCGGCAAGATCGTGAGCCCGCCGGGACGCTACCTGCAGTTCCGCTTGGCGCTCGACGAGGACGCGCGGGTTCGCCGGGTCACCGCCTATTACGTGCCGCAGAACCTCGCGACGATCCTGCAGGACGTGACGGTCGAGCCCGCGAGCAAGGAGAGCTTGCCGACGCTGAAGGACTCGGCCGCCAAGCCGCGCTCGCCGGTGCTGAAGCTCAAGTGGAAGATCGAGAACCCGGACTCCGACGACACCGTGTACACGATCGACGCGCGCCGCGATGGCGAGGCGAACTGGCGGCCGGTCTCGGTCGGCAAGGCTCCGCTGACGGCGACCACGTGGGACTGGAACACCGAGACCTACCCCGATGGCTGGTATCGGATCCGGGTCACCGCGTCGGACTCTGCCGCAAACTCGCCGGATCGCGCGCTGACCTCGTCGCAGACCACCACGATGTTCGCGATCGACAACACGCGCCCGGCCATCGACAACCTGAGCGTCAGCTATCCGAAGGCGCAGGCGCGGGCCATCGATGCGCTCAGCACGATCGGCGAGATGGCGTTCTCGGTCGACGATGGGCCGTGGCAGCTCGGCACCACCGCCGATGGCCTGTACGACGATCTGACCGAGGACCTGCGGATCGATCTGCCGACCGGCCTGGCGCGCGGCACGCACACGCTCGCGGTCCGGGTCGCCGATGCCGCGGGCAACGTGGGCTCGACCTCGACGACGTTCGTCATCAAGTAGCCGCGCAGATCAGGCGAGGTCGACGTGCTTCGGGAGCTCGTCGTTGCTCATCTGCGTGTAGTCGTGGGCCACGCTCTTCGTCACGAGAGCAGACAACGATGTCTGGAGCTCGCCCCGAAGCTGACCGAGGAACTTGGGTGGCGCCACCAGCACGAGGCGCTGAAAGGTTCCGGCCTGGCGCGCGGTCTCGAGCTCCGCGACCAATTTCCGGGCGAAGTCGTGCTCACCACGGTCCTCGTGCGAGTCGGTACGACCGGTCCGCTCGTGACTGTGCTCGCGGCTGATCGTGCGCACGAGGTGCCAGGCGGGGTCGACGGCGTCGACCTGAAACAGGCGGGCGTGACTGCCATCGCCGACGAGAATCCACGTTTGTGACATCACCTCGCATATCACGAAGGCTCGCGATTGCGAGTCCCCCGCGCGGATCGGAGCGCCCATGGCGCAGTTGTCACGAGCATCTCACCGTGGCCCGGCTCCGGATGCAGCCGATGGCAACCTACCGAGCGAGCTAGGTGACCAGCGCGGCTTCGAGATCGAGCTCGATCGCGTAGTCGCACGTCACCGCGTCGCCGAGTGCGCGCCACGCCGTGTGCAGGACGCCGGTGAGCTGCACCTTGCCCTGCCCGAGCTCGCGGAGCTGTAGCTCGGAGCGGACCACCGCGAGCGAGCCCTGCATCCGCTCGAGGTTCACGACGGCCGGCCGCTCGAGGTACGCGACCTCGAGCGGGCTCGGGCCAGGCAGCGCGGGACGTTCTCCCGTGCCGGTGATCGCGAGCTGCGGGATCGCTGCGTCGAGCTCCACCGTCAGGTCCCATCCCGGCCGCTCCGGCCGGATCTCGGACAAACCGCCAGCGCGCACGCGTGAATTCGAGCGGTTATGAACGGCACGCGAACAGCATGGTGGCCGCGCAGGTGCGAGCCGATGCTCCCGTGGCAACGCCGTTAGGGGCTACCGAGCGCGCCGAGGACCATCTGCATGATGTTGTTGAGCTGCTGCTCGTTCATCGCGACCGCGACGACGAGGTCCGCGTTGTCGGTCGTGATGTCGAGCTTGTCGAACATCGCGCGCGCCATGCCGACCTGACCGTTGACCATCTGCTGGAGCTGCTGGGCCTGCGCCAGCGACTCGAGCCGCATGCGAACATTCATCGTCAGGCCGGCGGTCAGCGTGACCGAGCCGAACACGGCCTTCGGGCGCATGCCGAGGCCACTCACGGCCTGATCGAAGATCGAGGAGCTACCGTTCAGCACCGTCCACAACGACGCCTCGACGTCGGTGAGCTTTTGCAGCTCGGCGAACGCGGGCGAGCTGTGCAGCGGCGCGCCCGCCGCGAGCGTCGCCATGAGCTCGGGCTTGCCGACATGGGAGCCGAGCCGGCCGACGACGGTGGACGCGTCGACGAACGTGAACGCGCTCTTCGAGCCGCTGGAGCTGGTGGCGAGGACGATGTCGCCATCGACGACGACGCTCTCGGTGCTGCCGGGCTTGGGCGTGACGGTCGCGATGCAGGCCATCAGCTTCGGACGGTCGAGGCCACGGACGATGACCACGCCCTCGGGCGTCTCCTGCTTGAGGTTCTTGAGGCCCAGCGTGATCGTGTGGATCGTCGCCATCGGGTCGAAGCGGCACTTGTCCTGGAACAAGCGCAAGGCTGGACCGAGCGTCGTGGACAGTTTGCCGGCGAGCTGCGGCCACAGCGGGCTCTTGCGTAGCGAATCGACGTCGAGCCCGATGACGAGCTCGGAATCGACGGGCAAGAAGCCCACAGGATCCGCGAGCGTCGCGCTGTAGTCGTGACCCTTCGCCGCGCGGGCGTTGTCGGGCGGACGTGGGCCGCTGCTGGTCGCCGTGGTGTCCTTGTAGCAGGAGGCGAACAGCAGGGAGCTGACGAGCAGCGCGCGCTTGACCATGCCTAGGCGTAACACGCGGTCGATCAGCCCCGCCACAGTGGAGACCGCACGCAGGGCTCGAGCAGGCGCCCATCCTCCCGCCGCACACAGATCTCGAGTGAGGTCCCGCTGATGGTGATCGTCAGGTAGTGGTGCTCGCGTGCGATCGTGATCATTCCGTCAAGGACCTTGCACGCGGGTCTGCTCGGGACGCCGCAGCTCACCGGATACAGCGACGCGCCGCCGCCGCCGGTGACGATGTAACGGATGCCGCCGGCCTCACCGCGCTGATAGAGGTGGTCGTGTCCCGAGAACAGGTACTCGACGTGATGGTTCGCGAGGATCGGCACGTAGCGCGTGCGGGCGATGCCATTCCCCTTGTGGTACCCGCGCGAATACGGCCCGTCGTGAGTGAACGCGAGGATCGCGCGCACGGAGCGCGCCCGCGCGGCGGCGAGATCCTGTTCGAGCCAGGCCTCCTGCTCGACGCGTTCGTAGGCGTTGGAGTCGAGGAACACGAGGTGGACATCGGCGAGGTCGTAGCTGTACCAGTACGTTCCCGGCGGTCGATCCCGCGGTGGCGGTGGCAGCGTGAACACGTCCTCGGCACGCATCGAGCCATCGGCTTCATCCCAGCCGAGATCGTGATTGCCGACGGCGGGCAAGTAGGCCGTCGTCGCGACGAGCGGCGCGGTGATCGTGAAGAACCGCTGCCAGTCGGCCTCGTCGTTGCCGTGGAGCACCATGTCGCCCGTGACCGCGATCAGGTCGAGCGGCTCGCCGAGCATCGCCTCGACGAGCCGGCGATGCGTGGCGTGTCCTCCGCGGACATCTCCGTAGACGCCGATCCGGATCACGTCGCCCGCGGCCGGCGCGGTGTGGAACACCAGCACCGGCGACTGCGTGGCGCCGGCGTGCACGCGGTAATGAACCTGCGCGCGCGGCGGCAGGCTGCTCAGTGCGAAGGTATGGTGGTGCCCGACCGGGCTCGTGGCGTGGTGATCGAGCGCATCGCCCGAGCCCCACTCGATCGCCGCATCGGTGCCGAGGTCGGTCTCCACGGTGATCGTCGCGGTGGTCGCACCGATGGAGGCCAGCAGGGGACCGCGCACGATGCCGCGATCGCGACGCCCGCCGAGCTGCGCTTCGAGCGCCGGAGCATCCCGACGTCCCGAGGGATGGACCTCGATCGCCAGGGTGTTGCGGCCGAACCTCAACAAGCTCGGGGTGACCGGGATGTAGAACGTCTGCCACTCCGGGCCGTGTGGCGAGCGAGCGAGCGCGGTCGGCGACGCACCGAGGATCAGCGCACGCCGTGCGACCTCGACACCGTTGATCCACGCGGCGATGCCATCGGTGAACTGGAGCCGCAGCTCGAGCATCTCGATGCCCTGATCGGCGGCACCGAGCGTGAACGTCGTGATGCCGAACCCGGCCGCGATGCGCTCGCTCGACGTCGCGCTGGGCAGCACGGGCACCGCGGTCTCGACGGTGAACGGCCAACCTTCGGGTGCGGTACCCTCGCCGAGCACCGAGAGCGGCGCAGCGGCCCGGCCGGCGGCGACCTCGAGCCCGCTGATCGCGAACGCGCCGATCTGCGGCTGGAGACGTGGAGCGGCGATCACCTGCCAGCGCCACGGCGCGAGCGGGTACACGGTTCCCCGCGGAGCCACCACCGGGCGAGCCGACTCGCCGGGCTCGTCCGGCTCGGCGACCGCCGATGCAGTCAGCCCGACAACGAGGACGAGCAGTACGACAGCGCGCAACACTCGCGCGAAGCGTGACCTAGGTGCGCGCGCGGCGCTCGCCGGACGCGGCGAGATCGACGAGCTGCGGCAGCGAGTACGAGTCGAGCTTGGCGAGGAAGTCCTTGTCCTTGGACTTGTTCTGCGCGGAGCCGATCGCGGCGATCAACTTGTCGCGATTGCCCCACTTCTTCTTGACGGTCTCGACGACGCGCTGCAGGCGAAGGAGCTGCTGGTTCGATGCGGTCTTCAACTGCGTCTCGACATCACCGGCGTCCTGGTTCGAACGCGCGATGCTGGCGGCGAGCGTCTTCGCGAGATCGGCCTTCGAGCCGCTCGCACCGACGCGCGCCTTCGGGTGACGCGGGCCCTGCGCGGCCTTCGCCGCCCTCGGGGCCTTCGGTGCCTTCGGGGCGGCGGCGGCCTTGGGGGCAACTGCCTTAGTATTGGTCTTCTTCGTGGCCATGTTCTTGTCCTACTTCGGAGCCTCGGGAGGCGGGGAAACTTGCTCGGATGCTGGCTTTTCGTCAAGCACAGACAACAGGTGATTGACGTCGTCGAGGCTGAGCGGCGCACGGAACCGCACCACGCTGGCCTCGGCGGTGACCACGACCTTCGCCACGATCGGGCCGAGGGACTTCATCTGCGCGACCATCGCGATGACCTTGAGCTCGTTATTCGCAAACGATTCCAGCCCCTTAGCATCTTCTGGAGTGCTCATCACCGCACCGAGATCGATGCTGGCGCCGTTCGTCGGATCGACGGTTGCGACGATCGCTGTCGGTCCGGCCTTGAGCCGTCCGCCGGACGCACCGACCAGGCCCTGGCGCACTCGCTCGTCGACCTTCCCGACCGCCCACACCGGCGCGTTCTGGTTCGCGAGCGGCAGCAGCGCCTTCAGCTCCGGGTTGTCGAGCGCCTTGGGCCCGGCGCCGAGGGCATCGAGCACCCACGGCTCACTGGTCCCGAGGATCACCGTGTCCGGACGACCGAACGCGAAGAACATGGTCCGGTTGCCATCCCTGACCTGATACAGCGAGCGGCCTCCCACCGTCTTCACGGTCAGCGCGCCGCCGCCCTTGCCGACCATCGTGCGAACGCACGCGGTGAGATCAGGCTCGGCGATCGTGCCGGTCGCGACCATCAGCACCGGGCCGGTGCCGGTCGGTGCGGTGGCCGCCGGGGGACCGAGCGCGAGCATCACGCGCTTCACCTGCCTGGTCAGATCGATCTTGCAGCTCTCCTGGACCTCGGTCCAGCGCGCTGCGAGCGCGGCGTCGCGCATCAGCAACTGCTCGACGGCTCGCGCGACGATCGGCGAATCCTGGAGCTTGGTGACATCAGCGCCGATCAGCACCTGCGCCGTCGCTGGAACCGCCGCGAGGCCGGTGACCTCGGGCGATGGGTTGTTGTCGATCGCCTTGCGCTTGCCGCAGGCGCCGATGTGGAGACTCAGCACCACGACGACGATGCAGAGTCTCCCGCGCATCACGGGCCCGGGGGCGGTCCGCCCATGCCACCGCCGCCGCCGCCCATGCCACCCATCAGCCCGGCGAACTGCTGCATCAGCGCCTCGAGCTTATGCGTCGAGAGCGCCACGTTCACCTTGACGTCCGCTGCGTCAGCGACGATGTCGAGCTTGTCGACCATCTTGGCGAACTGCTGGACCTGGCCCTTGGCCATGTTCGCGATCTGGACCGCCTGGTCCGGCGTGTCGAGACGAACGCGGAGGTCGACCGTGAGGCCGTCGGTGACGTTGAGCGAGCCGAACACAGCCTTCGGCTTGAAGCCGAGCTGCGCGGCCTTGTCGAACGCCTTCGAGTTGCCGTTCATCATGATCCACATCGAGTCCGCAGTGTTGATCTTCGAGTACATCTCGACGAACGCCGCCGACGACTTCAACGTGGACGTCCCCGCGGCCGCGGCCTTGACGCCCGCCGTGTTGGACTGCGAGCCCATGACGCCGACCATCGTGTCGTCATTGACGTACGTGAACGCGAAGTTATCGCCGCCCTTGTTCTTGACGTTGACGACGTCGCCATCCTTCTCGATGGTGCTGCCGTCCTTCGCCGCCTGATCCTTCATCTTATCCAGGCATGCGAGGACCTTGGCCTTCTCGGTACCGTGGACCACGACCACGCCATCCGGCTTGTCAGCGCCCAGGCCCTTCATGCCGATCGAGATGCTCTTGACGGCGACCATCGGGTCGAAACCGCACTTGTCCTTGAACTCGGCGAGCTTCTTCTGGGTGTCGCCCTTCATCATCTGGGGCTCGACGAACTTCTTCCACAGTGCGCTCTGCTGTAACTGCGAGAAGTTGAGCCCGAGCACGATCTCGGAGTCCACCGGCAGGAGCGCGAGGTCACTCGCGTTCGGGTTCACCGCGGCAGGGCCGGAGGGCGCCGGGGTCTGTCCCGCCGGCTTCTCCGCCACCTTGTCGGTGGCCGTCGCGGAACCCGTGGCCTCCCCGGAACCCGGCGTCTCGGTCTTCTTCTCGTCCTTCTTGCAGGCTCCTGCGGTGAAGCCGACAGCAAGTACAGCGACGAGCCAACCATGGCGAATGCAAACCATCTGAGTGTCTCCTTGGGTCCCCTGCGGACGACGGCTTATAACACGGGGATCCTCATCGGTCGATCCACACGAACGATCCGAGGTGGACAGCGATCTTCGTCGCAATTGTCACGGCTTGCTGACAACTGATAGGGTGCGCCGCATGCCGTGGTTGCCACATCGTCTGCGCGACGCGGAGGTGTGGGCGAAGGCCGACGCCTCCGGCGCCTTGATCAAGGACGCGGACGGTCGGGTCGAGATCGTCTACAAGGCCGCCGCCGGACAGAAGGTTTACCGCGCGGGGGCGCGCAACCTCACCGCGCTTCCCGGCGGACCGCTCGACTTCGAGGCGGGCGAGCGCGCTCCCGAGAAGCCCAAGGCGGGCGCGGCCCCCGTGATGACGGAGAACGCGATCCACGTGTGGACCGATGGCGCGTGCTCCGGCAATCCCGGTCCATGCGGCATCGGGGTCGTCGTGATCGACGGCAAGGAGCAGAAGGAGATCTCCGAGTATCTCGGCGAGGGTACCAACAACATCGCGGAGCTGACGGCGATCCTGCGCGGGCTCGAGGTGGTCGCCGATCGCAGCCGACCGGTCGTCGTGTACTCGGACTCGGCCTACTCGATCGGACTTTTGACCCAGGCGTGGAAGGCGAAGGCCAACAAGGAGCTGGTGGAGCGCCTGCGCGGCGTGACCAGGCAGTTCCGGGATCTGAAGTTCGTGAAGGTGGCCGGGCATGCCGGCATCCCGCTCAACGAGAAGGTCGATCAGCTCGCGACCAGCGCCGTCAGTCGACGACGGTAGCGCTACTCGTCGATCTGGACGCTCGCAGCGACCGCACCGAGCGTCTGCATGCTCCAGCGCTCGCGCAGATCATCGAGGATCGAACCGAGCCGTCGCAGCTTCTCCCCGACGGGCAGCCGCAGATCGTGCTGGTGCGCGACCAGCTCGCCCGGGATCCCATCCTTCTCTGCGTCCGCGAAGTCGATGCCGTGGAGCTCGAAGTTGAAGAAGCTCCGGCCATCCATCGCGCCGATCACGTGCTTGCGCAGCCGCTCCGGGGCGACGATCAGCGAGGTGCCGATCGCCGGGATCCGGGTCCACGGCGTCACCGCGATCGGGAGCTCGACCAGCGGAGCCTGGCCCCGCCGCCACGGTGCGGTCATCGACGGACGATACGGCATGCTCGGCGCAGCGAGCAGCCGCGGATTGGTCAGCACGGCGCCGCTGGGTCGCCGCAACAGCGCGAGGCCCGCCATCACCGCCGCCTTCGCAGCGTAGTAGGCGGGCGCCGGAAACACCGACGAGTCGTAGCGATAGCCACGCTTCCCGAGCGCATCGAGCATCGCCGGTGAGACGTCGTAGCCGGGCGCGCGGAACCCGTGCACCGCCTTGCGGGTGATCGCGCGGAGTACGCGATCGCAGCCGGAGATCTCGGCCTCGACGACCTCGGGCGCGAGCCGCGCGAGCTCGTAGGGATGCGAGTACGAATGATTGCCGAGCTCGTCGCCGTGATCGCTCAGCAGCTGAAGCCGCGCCGCATTGGCAGCACGCCGCGCGCGATCCGGCAGCACCGGATCCGCATCCGCATCACGGCCGACGACGAACCAGGTGACGTGGAGGTCCCGCTCCGCGAACAGCTTCGCGGCGCGCGGCAGCGCGCGCTCGAGGATGACGTGCTCGAGCTCGGCCGGCGGCGCTCCGAGGCCGTGGATCCGATAGTAGCAGCCGATGCCGTCGAGATCGATCGAGACCGCACACGGCGGCCGAGTCATGGCTTGCCGCCGAACCGGATCACGTAGGTCATCTTCGCGATCCCGCGCAGCACGTTCGGCACGCGCTTGACGAGGTTGATCGCGGGCGGACGCTTCTCGTGAAGGCGGATCGGGATCTCGAGGACGTGCAGGTTCTCGAGGCCGGCACGAATCACCAGCTCGCTCGCGAACAGATCGCGATCGATGACGCACGACTCGACGACGGGCAGCAGGGTCTGGCGATGGAACGCCTTGAGGCCGTGGGTATCGGTGCCGCGGAAGTCGAGCGCGACGCGCAGCATGCCGTTGATCACCCGGGTGGCGGCGCGGCGGAACAGCGGGCGCTCGTCGCTCGCGCCCTTCATCGCCTTGCTGCCGACCACCATCGCGCAGTCGCCGTGGCGCAGGTGCTCGAGCGCGCGGCGATGGAAATCGAGATCGCACAGATCGATCTCCTCGCAGATCACCCAGGTGCCGGTGGCCTCGAGGATGCCCCGGCGCAGGGCCTTCCCGTAGTTGGGCTCGCCGAGCGAAAACGTGCGGATCTCGGTGCGCTCGCTGGCGAGGTGCTCGGCGAGCGATGCGGTGCCGTCCTTGCTGCCGTTCTCCGCGAGGATGACCTCGAACGTCAGATCCGGAGCCTCGAGCGCATTGCGCAGGATGTCGAAGCCGTGCATCAACTCGGCAACGGCTTCACGAAGGATGCCTTCCTCGTTGTAGACGGGGATGACGATCGAGACGTCGGGCATCAGGTACTCGGGTTTAACACACCCGCCACCGCCTGCTCCACGAAGCGCTCGGTCTGTCCTGCTGCCATCACCTGAACGTGCTCGCGAAGGCCCCGCTGGGTGGCCAGCTCGACGAGCCACCGCACTGGCTCGTCCAGCCGCTCGTAGGACAGCGGAAACGCACCGTGGTGAATCGGAACCAGCATCCTTGCGTGGAGATCCTCGAACGCGTACAGCGCGTCGAGCGGCGACATGTGACGCGTGCGGAACGAGGTCGGCATGAAGCCGCCGATCGGCAGCACGGCGATGTCGGGCGCGTAGCGCGCGCCGATCTCCGCGAACCCGGAGAAGTATCCGCTGTCGCCGCACAGAAACGCGCTCGGTCCCGGGCCGCGCAGCACGTAGGACAGCCCGCGTGCGAGCTCGTGCTCGCCGTGAGCGGTCGCGGTCGCAGTAACCTGGACGCCGCGCAGCTCGAGATCGGAGCCGGGCTGGAGCTCGACCACCCGCGCGAATCCCAGGGGACCGACCCACGACGCGGCGCCAGCGGGAACCACCAGGGTCGCGGTGCGCGGCAGCCGGCGCAGTGTGGGCAGGTGCAGGTGGTCCGCGTGACGATGCGAGATCAAGATCAGCCCGACATCGGAGAAGTCCCCCGGCGCGAGCCCGGGCTCCACCGCGCGGCGTACGCCGCCGATCCAGCGCCCGAGCATGGGATCGAACGCGACCGTGAGCCCCGGATACCGCGCGACCACCGAGGCATGGCCGCCGAACGTCAGCGCGAGCTCGCCATCGCCGATCGCCGGAATCGGCTCGAGCTGCGCGGGGCGCGGGGCGCGAAACCAGCGTGCCATCCAGTGGCCGACCAGGCTGCGGTAGCGACGGACCGGGATGTCGCGGTGCAGGCGTGCCAGCTCCGCCGCCCGTGCGCTGTGCTTGCCAGCTTCCGCTGCCATGACCGCGATCACTGTCGCTGGGCTTTTCGCGGGGCGCAAGTCGAGGGTACCTTCCGGTGTCCGTGCGCCGCCTCCTCGACCCAGCGATCCGTCTCGCCCGGAACTGCGCGCGCCTGCTCGGGCGCTGGCCGATCGCGCTGGCCAGCGTGCTGGTGCTCAGTGCCGTGGTGCTGCTGCCCGGGCTCGGCGCGAGCGGCCTGTGGGAGCCGCAGGAGCGCCAGCTCGCGGATCGGGTGGCGCCGCCGCTCGAGATCGAAGCCGCGAACAAGCAGGAGCTGGTGGTTCCACCTGCCGCGAGCACGCCGGAGGAGACCTGCGTGCGGGTCCCACCGAAGGATGCCGCCGCCCGCTCGCTCACCAACCGGGCGATCGTGTTCGGTCGCGACACGTTCGGCGACTCCGACACCGGCCGGCGGCTCCCGTTCGCGCTCATGGGCCTGCTCACCGCGCTAGCCACCGCGGGAATCGCGTTCCGCCTCGGTCGACCGCGGGGCGCCGTGATCACCGGGCTCGTGGTGTTGTCGATGCCGCTGCTGTCCCTGCAGTCGCGCATGCTGACCACCGAGATCGGAACCGCGTGTGGTGGGACGCTGCTGGTCTACGCGTTCGTCGCGTTCGCGCGACTCGGCAGTGCATACGGCACGGCGCTCGCCGCGGTCGATGCCCTGCTCAGCATCGCCGCCCTGACGATTGGCGGCTACCTGGCCTTCCACGGCGGGGGTGCCCTGCTTGGCCTCGTGGTGCCGATCGGTGCGGTGGCGGCCTCGCAGGGTTTTGGTGTCGCGCCGCTGGTCCGCCGCGAGCGGATCATGAACGCGCTGCCCGCGTTGATCGCCGGCGCGATCGCGCTCGCCCTGGTCGGGCTGCTCGTCTATCAGATCTATTCGCTCCAGACGCCGACGCCCGGGATGACGCCGCCGGCGCGCGCGTTGTTCGGCAAGGCGATCGTCACCGACGGCTGCTGGTCCTCGGCGCTCGGCGCGATCTGGCGGCCCGATGATGATCTGCGCATGGTGTTCGATTCGATGTTCGAGCAGATCGCCTACGGCACGTTCCCGTGGGGCGTCCTCGCGCCGATCGCGATGGTCATGCTGCTGCACTCGAGCGACAAGGATCACCGCACCGCGGGTGCCGTCACGCTCGCGTGGGGCGCGGGAGCCTGGATCGCGTGTGAGCTGTTCCAGCGCAAGGTTGGCCTTACCCTGTACGCGGCGTTTCCCGCGCTTGCGGTGGCGGTGGGTGTCTGGCTCGACGAGCTGCTGACCCGACGCTCCCGCGGCCAGGACGACGCGATGCCCGCCGGGATGATGCTGGTCGGTCTGTTCTTCGTGATCGGCGTGCTCGATCTCGGCAAGGACATGCAGGGGTTCGCGGATCACGTGAGCTCGCTGCTGATCGGCAACGATCAGCTGCCGTATCCGAAGGACTCGCGCCTGCTGTTTCTCCCGACCAAGCTGTGGATCCTGGTGATCGGGATGATCGCGGGGCTCGGCTTCGGATGCTCGATGCTGATCTGGCGGCCCGGTGCGAGCGACCGCGCCAGGCGGCTGCAGCGGATCGCCACGTGGTGCATGGCCGCCGCGTTGTTCGGAACGGTGGCGATGGCCGGGTTCTGGTCGTTCGTGTGGCAGCCGCGCCTCGCGCTCAATGTGTCCTCGAAGGCGATGTTCGAGAGCTTCCAGGATCTGCGCCAGGCCGGCGATCAGCTCGTCATCCTGGGTGACCTCGGTCAGGCCCCGCGCGCCTACGCTCCGGACACCAAGCCGGAGATGGTCAACAGCCGCGATCAGATCGTGAGCGCCCTCGGCCGGACCAACCGCGTGTTCGCGATCGCACCGCAGAGCGAGCTGTGCACGTTGCACCGCGAGGTCGCGGGCAAGCCGTACTACGTGCTCGACGATCGGAACGTCCGCAACCTGCTGCTGTCCAACAAGGTCGATGGCACCACCGACAAGAATCCGCTCGCGACGGCGATCCTCCATGCCGAGCCCACGCAGCTGGGCGCCAAGCCCAAGGGGCGGGTGACCTGGGATAACAAGATCCAGCTGATCGGCTGGGACGTCCCGAAGACGATGTCGCGCGGCTCGAAGGTGAAGGTGACGCTCTACTACAAGATCCTCCAGCCGGTCGGCGGCGCATGGAAGGGCCTCATGCACTTCGATGGGCCGCTGCGATTCAACGGTGATCACGAGCCGATCAACGGCCGCTGCCCGACGTCGACCTGGCAGCCCGGCGACTTCATCGTGGATACCGTGACGGTCACCGCGGGCGGCGGGGCGTTCCCGGCCGGAACCTACGACCTGTGGATCGGGTTCTTCACGGGCAGCGCGCCAAACTGGAAGAACATGACCGTCAGCGAGGCGCCCGGTGACATGCGCGACACGGCCGATCGCGTGAAGATCATGTCCGTCAACCTCGACTGATCTCGGGGAGTTAGTCGCCGGCTGCGGCCCGCACCCGCGAATGCCGGTGCGGAGGTCAATTGACGCCCGTCGAGAGACGGGGTTATGACGACCGCGATGGGAGCGAAGGCCAAAGGGGATGTGATCGAGCCGGTACCGGTTGCGCTCAGCGATGCTGAGCGCCGGACGGCACCTCGGGTCCTGCTTAACCTCGAGGTCGACTACGCGAGCGAGGAGAACTATCTGTTCGCGTACATCACCGATATCAGCGCCACCGGGATCTTCGTGCGCACCACCACGCCCGAGCAGCCCGGCACGCAGCTGAACCTCAAGTTCGGCACGCTCGAGGTCGAGGGCCAGGTCATCTGGGTCAATCCGTACCGGCCGGGCGCTCCCGACAGCCTGCATCCCGGGATGGGGATCCGGTTCGAGGCGCTCGATGACGATGTGCGCGACCGCCTGCTCGACCTGATCCGGCGCTTCGCGTATCTGTCGTGAAGGCCATCTGATGTCGATCATCTGCGGTACCGATCTGTCGCTGGCGAGCGCTGGTGCGCTCGAGGTTGCACGAGCACTGGCTGCCATGCGCGGTGATGACGAGGTCGTGCTCGTACACATCGCCGATCCGGCGGGTGACGCCGGTGAGCGCGAGGCCGCGACCGACCGCGCGCGCGCCGAGATCGACACCCTGCTCGCATCGCTCACTGGAACGCCGCGCGTGCGGGCCGAGATGATCGTCGGCAGCCCCGACGAGGCGCTCGTCAACTTCGCGGAGACCGAGAATAGCGACCTGATCGTGATCGCGTCGCGCTCGAATGGCGCCCGTCATACCCGGCTGGGCACCACGGCGTCGCACGTGATCGCACGCACCACCGTACCGGTGCTGGTGATCCGCGACCCCGCACCGTGGCTCGCGTTCGCCCGGCGCGAGCGCCCGCTCCGTCTGCTGCTCGGGATCGATGACTCGGCCACGTGCGATCTCGGCATCCAGTGGACGCAGGCGCTGCGCACCCAGGGCCCGGTCGAGGTAGTGCTCGGGGCGATCTACTACCCAGATGACGCGGCCGCGCACTACGGGCTCGATCCCAAGCCGGTGGTCGATCGCGATCCGGCGGTCGAGGCGTTGATGGTGCGCGATCTGCTTCGGCGGTTCGGCGGCTCGCGGGAGCACGTGTCGGCGCGCGCGCAGCGCGGGCTCGGCCGCATTGGCGATCACGTGATCGAGCTGGCGGTCGAGACCGGCGTCGACGCGATCGTCGTCGGTACGGGCCAGAAGACCGGGCTCGGTCGGCTCGGCTCGGTGTCCTCGATCATCATCAACGACGCGCGCCAGTCCGTGATCTGCGTGCCGCCGCAGGCCGCGATCCCCACCATCACCGTGCCGACCTTGCGTTCCGCGCTGGTGCCGACGGATCTGTCCTCGTTCGCGAACCGCGCCGTTGCCTATGCGTTCTCGATGACGCCGCCGAACGGCGAGGTGCACCTCGTACACGTGCTCGAGGACGCCGCCGACGGCGACGAAGCGGACCTCATCCGTCAGCTTCGTGCCCTCGCCCCCGCCGGCTCCACCCAGGTTGTCCATGCCCATGTCGTCCGCGGTGACGATGCGGCAACCACGCTCGCTCAGTGTGCCGCACGGCACGGCGTCGACGTGATCTGCATCTCCTCCCACGGCCGCTCGGGCATCAAGCGCGCGCTCGCCGGCTCGGTCGCCGACAGCTTGCTGCGGGCAACCCGCTTGCCCGTCCTGGTCCTCCGCCCCGCGTAAGACCCCGTGCCCCTGCCCCACCCGACGTGTCGTGAACACCGTCGGTGTAAACCCGCGTTCCGTGAACGCGTCGTCGTCGTTTCTGTCCCCACGGGTACGGGTCGTTCAGCGCAGCTCGCGACGGCCCTGCAGCTTCATCAGGCCGCGGACCTCGACCTGACGGATCCGCTCGCGAGTCAGGTTGGTGATCCGCCCGATCTCCTCGAGGGTGAGCGCGCCGTTCTCGGCGACATCGAGCGCGCACGTGTGCGGTAGCTCCCACGGCTCGAGCTCCGGGAAGTTGATCTTGATCGATCCGGTCTCCGGGTTGATGTCCAGGTAGAGATGGTGCTTGCACGCGACCCACGGGCACGGCCGCGCCTCGCTCTTGCAGTCCGCGCGGGTCTGCGGGCGATCGATGTCGAGCACCGGCGGATACAGCAACGCCCCGGCGTGAAGATCCGCGCGCGTCATCCGCTTCATCGCGATCGTCTTGCTACGCGGCCGCGTCCGTCGCGTCCTGCGCCGCACCTTCTGACTCACCTCCGGCACGCTGCCCGCCTCGATCCCCGCCAGCGCGTCACGGGCCTCTCCCTCTCCATCATCGGCGTTCATGACTCTCCTTCGGCTACCCCGCTCGCCCACCCGCGATCGGTGAAATCACCTTAAAGAACCGGTTAGCGAAGTGACAAGTACTTCGCACATAATCTTGCTCCGGAAAGATCTCGGCGATTTCATGTTGTGCGTGAAGATTTCACACGATACGGATCGCGGCGGGTGACGGAACGAGCTCGCTCATCGAGCTGGGGAGGTGCGCGCGTGAACGCGGGTCGACCCCCACGCGCCGCGATCGCGAGCGAGCCCCACAAGACACGGCCCGAGCTCGCGGCTCGGCATCCGGTGCACGTCACGGCGCGCGTCCTCCGGGGTATCGGATCGCTCGGCCGCCGGCGGATCTATGCCGCCCTCCGCCGCGCCTTGATCACCTCGTTCGCACGCACAAACTTCCGGATCGTGCGGCTCGCCGTGCGCTCGTCGCGGCTCGAGCTGGTCGTCGAGGCCGACGACAAGATCGCCCTCGCACGCGGCATGCAGGGCTTTCAGATCGCCGCCGCCCGCGCTCTCAACAGCGCGCGTCGCCGCACCGGCACGGTGTTCCCCGACCGCTACCGCCCGACGATCCTGCGCACCCGCCGCGCGGTCCGGGCCACGTTATCCGGGTTGCCGGAGCGACACTGGGCGCCGGTGTCCGCGCTAACGGCACTGCTGCGAATGGAGGCGCGGAACTTCGTGCCGGTCGGAACGAGCAGTGCGTGATCGCCGTCCGGCAAACGGACGCCGCGTCCGGTGACCGGCCAGCCACCGGCCAGCGCTGCATGGCATCTCGATGGGTTGCACGTGGCGCGTGGCGTGCAGTCGCTCGCCGCATGCACGCCATCGAATATGTGATGATGCGAGAGCTGATCGAGACGCTCGGGCGCAACCATCAGGTGCTCCGCACCTACGTCACCGACCCGATCGACCGCGCGAGCTTCGATCAGCTCGCGAAGCTGACCATCCACCGCGCGAATGGAACCGTCAACCTCTATGAAGAGGAGCCGTTTCGCGAGCGACCGGCGATCGGCGCGATGTACGGCGCATGCGACGCCGGCCTGCGGCTACTGCACGTGATCGGTCAGATCGCGGTCTGCGATCTGAACCGCCGCCGGATCAGCTGGGCCGTGCGCGATCTGCGGGCATTGATCTCCCAGCTGTTCGAGTGGCTGATCGTGCCGACCGGTGAGCCGGTCATCGAGCTCGAAGGATGACGCGCGCTCCGGACCCGTACGAATCTTGCCTATGCCGGGGCGCGTGAGACGAACATGCCGGTCGCCTGCGACGAGCTGGCGATCTGGCGGCAGTTCGCGAGGTCACAGCTGCGCTAGGGTCAGGCGGAGGACTTCGGTCATGGCATCACGCGTCCTGCTCATCCACAGCGGCGGTCTCACCTCGCGGCAGTGGAGGAAGCTCGGCGCCGTGCTAGAGCCCAACCACGATGTGCTGATGCCGGACCTGCTCGGCTACGGCGATCGCGAACGCTGGCCCGTCGGCAAGCCGTTTCATTTCCGCGATGATGTCGGTCACCTCGCCAACGAGCTCGATGGGGTGCCCGCACACATCGTCGGTCATTCGTATGGTGGTCTGCTCGCGTTGCAGCTCGCCATCAGCCACCCCGGCCTGATCCGCTCGATCGCGGTCTACGAACCGGTGGCGTTCGGCATCCTCCGGGACGATACCGGCGCGGGCCGCGAGCTCAGCAAGATCACCGCGTACGTGCCCGACCGGGACGGCAACGACGAGGCGTGGCTCGCCGGCTTCGTCGACTGGTGGCAAGGCCCCGGGGTGTGGGCGACGCTCTCGGCGAAGAGCCAGCAGTCGTTCCGCGATGTCGGGTGGAAGCTCTCGCAAGAAGTCGCGTCGCTGTCCGCGGATCATACCGATGCCGGCATCTACGGGACGATCCACGCCTCGACGCTGCTACTCGCCGGCGCGAACACCCAGCCGGTCGAGCTGCGCGTGTGCGAGCGCCTGGCGGTGACGCTGCCGAACGCGAAGCTGACGGTGTTCCCGGAGCTCGGTCACATGGGACCGGTCACGCACGCCGAACAGGTGAACGCGGTGATCGCCGCGTTCGTCAATAGCCACTGAGCGATCAGTTCCAGAGCTTGTTCGAGAAGTTCGCGTGCGCGAGCTCGAGCAGCTCCGCATCCTGGTGATACTCGGCGAGCGCGACCAGGAGCTCGCTGCACTCTCCCGATGCGAGCGAATCGGTCCACAGCGTCTCGGACCTGGTGGCCCACATCAGCTCGAGGTTCGCGCGGACCTCGGCGCGGAACACGTCGGTGAGCAGCTCGGGCGGCGCTCCGAAGCCGACCACGCGGCGCAGCAGGGAGCGGCGCAGGACCTCGGCCTGGTCGAGGCGGCCCGCGAAGAACGTCAGCACGGTGGCGAGCGCGACGAACGCCAGGGCGATCGGTGCCAGCCACGCCCACCGCTCGGACGCGAGCACGGCAGGCGCGCCGAAGAACAGCGCGAGCATCCAGCTGTGGAACCGCAGGTAACCGAGCAGCACCGACTTCCTCTGGAGCGGGATCTTGATTCGCTGCTCCGAGCCATCCGCTGCCCGGATCACGTAGGCCGAGTGCTCGGGCCAGATCGGGAGGATCACGCGATAGAAGCTGGTGACGACCGACTCGTGCTCGAGCTTGTCGATGACGCCGTAGTCATCGGTCCGTAACCAGCCATCGCCGTCAATCGTCTGCACGCCGAAAGGCTAGCACGGAGTCTCGGCGTCAGACCGGCTTGCTAGGGTCCGC
>JAYUVX010000053.1:0-21338 GCA_043753855.1 Myxococcales bacterium
TTCAGTTGACGGTGTTCGCGCACGGCGCGAGCTCGCACAGCAGGTGGCTCACGTGGCCGAGCGTGCGCTGCAAACGGATCATCGGATCCGTGGCCTCGAGCAGCTCCTGGCGAACATCGGCATCCATGATCAGCGCCGCGGCGATCGCGTCGGCGCAGGCACCGGGTGCCTCGAACGCGCGCGCGAGCTCGCGCAGCTGCGAACCGCCCTGATCGATCACCTCGGCGAGGCGGTCGCACAGCGACACCAGCTGGTGATGATGATCGCGGGCGTCGGAGGGATCGACCTCGGCATCGCGCAGCTCGAGCGCCTCGACCAGACGATACTGGCGCTCGGTCGACAGCTCGCGAGCGATCTCGACGCGCGCCACGCCGCGCAGCAGCAGCGCGAACCGGCCGTCTGGCAGCTCCTCGGAGCAGATGATCCGGCCGACGCCGCAGCGCTCGAACACCGGAGGACGGCCGTAGTAGCTGGCCTCGTAGCCGGGGCGCAGGCGCGCGACGCCCACGAGCTGGTTGCCGGCGAGGCAATCCCGGGTGAGCTCGCGGTACCGCGGCTCGAACACGTGGAGAGGGAGTAATCCGCCGGGGAGCAGTACGCAGTTGGGCAGCGGGAAGATCGGCAGCGACGACAGCGCGCTCGGGTCGAAGGCTGCTGTCTCGCGCGTGTGCATCATCTCTGACCGTTATCCGAAGATGTCGAGACACGACCCGGTCATCGCATCCGGTGCGCCGTACGGCGGCGGGGTCGCGAGGAACAGGACCGTGCGGGCGATGTCGTCTGGGCTCATGTCGGGGGCTGCTCCAGGCATGCCTTCGCGGAGCATTGCCGTGTCCACACTGCCAGGACAGATCGCATTCACCGAGACCTTAGCAGCGCGTAGCTCCTCGGCAAGTGCCCGGGTCAGGCCCACTACCGCATGCTTGGCAGCGCAGTACGCTGCGAGCAGAGCGGTTCCTTCACGACCGGCGATCGACGCGATGTTGATGATGCGGCCACCCGAACGCGTCAGATCGACGAGGAAGGCGCGCGTCACGAAGAACGTACCGTCGAGGTTGGTCGCCTGCACGCGACGCCACTCCGCATCGGAGATCGCGACGGTGGCCTTGCGCACGACGGCGCCGGCGTTGTTCACGATGATCCTGGTCGGTGCCATGGTCTGCCGCACGATGTCGGAGGCCGCGCGAACCGCGGCAGAATCCGTGACGTCGACCGCCATCGCCTGGGCGGTGCCGCCGTAGCTCGTGATCTCGCCCGCCACCTCACGCAGTGCATTGCTGTCGCGTGCCCACAGCGCGACCTCCGCACCCGCGGTCGCCAGCCGGTGGGCGATCGCCCGCCCGATACCCCGACTCGCCCCTGTCACCACCGCCGTCACGCCCGACAGCGGGCCGTTCACTTCTGCTTGTCCTTCTTCTCGTACTTCTTGAGCTCGGCCGGCTCGTCATCACCCAGCTGCTTGCCGCTGCGCTGTGCGGCAACGTCGAGCGGATCGACCAGCGAGTTATACGGAAACGGCATCGTGACCGACTGGCACTCGAACGAGTTCGAGTTCTGGTCGTCCTTGATCGCGAACTTGTACAGCGGATCGTTCTTGCCCTCGGTGCCGTTGGTGCAGCTCTTGAGGTTCTCCCAGCCCACGCCGGCGATCTGCGCCCACACGTCATCGAACTCGGCCGGTGTCATCCCGCGCGCGTCTTCCTGGCGCGTTCCCTTGTCGTCGACCCTCCACCGCTTGATCCGCGGCCCGGCGTCGACGCAGTCCATCTGGACGCCGAGCTCGGCGCCGCCCATGTGATGGGTCGCCGTGTAGTTGATCGCTCGATCTTTGCACGCGAAGCTCTGCATCTCGCGATTCGCTTGCGACTGGCGACCGCCACAGGCGGCGAGGACCACGAGTACGACCGCCAACCACGCCGAGCTACGCATAGTCCCCCGCGAGTGAAGCGCGCAGCTCGTCGGAGCAGGTGACGCGCTGGCGATAGTTCGAATGATCGATCTCGATCTCGATCCGGGTGCCTGGCTTCTGCAGCGCGGCGAGATCCTCGGGTGTCAGCGGAAACCGCAGGTACTGCACCGCGGAGATCTTATCCTCGGTGGATCGGCCGGGTTCGAAGCTCGCACGGATCGCGCGATCGCCGAGGTGCAGGATGACGTGCTCGTCGAGTCCGACCAGGGACCGCAGCGCGTCCTGAATCTTGTCGTCCTGCGGCAGTGGCACGAACATCGTCGCGGCCAGCGAGGTCGGCGTGGGCATCAGCTCGTTGGTCGACGCGATCTCCGCCGCGATCTGCGGATCGCTGGTCAGGTTCTCGAGCCGGCAGATCTCCTCGATCTGCATCGTCAGCGTCAGTCGGTTGTCGAACACGAGCTCGACCTTGTCGCCGAGGACCACGCGGCGCGTCCGTTTGAGCTCGATCACGCGGTGACGATAGTCGTCCCGGATGTGCGTGTAGATCGCGGGACCTTTGATGTCCTGACGTGTGATGGGGCGGACGAGGCTCATGGGCAAGCTTAGCGTACCCCGATCGCGCCCTCCATGCGGCGCTGTCCTCCGAGGTCCGAAACGAGAACGGGCGTCCCGCGATGGAACGCCCGTGACGCGTGAGCGGTGAGCCGCTTACTTGGTGTTGAGCGAGTCGAGCCCCTTCTGGAACCGGCCGGCGTGCGAACGCTCTGCACGGGCGAGCGTCTCGAACCACTCGGCGATCTCCTCGAAGCCTTCCTCGCGCGCGGTCTTCGCGAACGCCGGGTACATCTGCGTGTATTCGTAGGTCTCGCCCGCGATCGACGCCTTGAGGTTCTTCACGCTGTCGCCGATCGGCTCGCCCGTGGCCGGATCCCCGACGCGCTTCAGGTAATCGAGGTGACCATGCGCGTGGCCGGTCTCGCCCTCGGCGGTATCGCGGAACAGGCCCGCGAGGTCCGTGTGCCCCTCGACATCCGCGACCTTCGCGAAATACAGGTAGCGACGGTTGGCCTGCGACTCGCCGGCGAACGCGTCCTTGAGATTTCCGTGGGTCTTCGTTCCCTTGAGCTCGGCCATGGTGCGACTCCTTTTCTTGCGGTCTTGTTACCACCGCTACCGACGGCCAGCAATCGCTAGGTCGCGCCCAGATAGGCGGCGAGGACATCGACCATCTCGTCCATCATCGCGCGCGCCAGGCTGCGCTGACCGGGAGGGACATCGTTCAACAGGATCGCGAACGCGAGTGGATGGCCGCTGTCGACCGCGATGTACCCGGCGATCGTCACGACCTTGTCGAGCGTGCCGGTCTTCGCGCGCACGCGGCCGCGGGCTGGATGACCGAGCCAGCGCTTCGCGAGCGTGCCATCGACGCCGCCGATCGGCAGCGTCGAGAGCAGATCGGGGCCGATCCGGTAGTCCCTGTGCGCGGCCGCGAGCAGGGTCACCAGCTGGCGCGCGGAGACCTCCGTGGAGGAGAACAGGCCCGAGCCGTTATCGGCACGGTAGCTCCCGGGCGGCAACCCGAGCCGCGCGAGATACGTGCGCACGGCGTTCTGACCATCCGCCCACGTCGCGGGGGCAGGAACCGGGGCGGTGCGACTCTCCGCACCGAGCGTCTTCAGCACGCTCTCGGCGACGTAGTTATCCGAGGTCTTGTTCATGAAGCGCAGCACGTCGGGCAGCGGCTGCGAGTCGTGCACCGCGATGATCTTCGCGGCCAGCGGTACCGTGCCGATGCCGATCGACTTCTGACGGACCGCGATGCCGTGCTCCGCGAGCAGGTGGCGGAACACCTCGCCGGCGAACCGCGCAGGATCATCGACGCGCCGCCGCAGATCCCAGCTGCCCTCGCCGGCGCGGATGATGCCGGTGACCTCGACCTCGACGTGGTCGCCCTTGACCTTGGTCTCCACCCGCAACCGGGTGCGACCGGAGGTCACGCTCGTGACCTCGCGCCTGGTCAGCACGTAGTAGCCGTCGGTCTCCGGCTCGAGCGTGACCGTGGCGCCGCCGCCGGGATCGGCGACGACCACCACCGTGATCGAGCTGCGCGCGACACCCAGACTCGCCACCGGTGCGCGGAACCCGGCGCGCTCCTTCGGCTGGTCCTCGAAGTGCGGCGGCTCGACCACGCCATCGAAGTAGCTGGTGTCGAGCACGATGCGACCTTCGACCGCTCGCACGCCGCGCGCCGCGAGCTCGGCCGCGAGGGCGTCGAGGTTCGCGACGCTGAGCAGCGGGTCGCCCTTGCCGCGCACGTACAGATCGCCGGCGATCGCGCCCAGTGGATCCGGCGGATCCGCGAGCACGGCGGTGCGCCAACGAAACCCGTTGCCGAGCACGCCGAGCGCCGCGACCGAGGTCAGCAGCTTGGTGTTCGACGCGAGGTTCAGCTTGGCGTCCGCGTTCGAGGCGAACAGCTCGTCACCGGTGACCAGATCCTTGACGGCGACGCCGATCCGCGCGCGGCCGAGCAGCGGGCGGGCGGCCTGCGAGCGCGCGAGGAGATTCGCCAGCCACGGCTTTCGCGCTGGCACCGGCGGTGCGACCAGCGCCTTGCTGCTACCGCTACCGCTACCGCTGCCGGTTCCGCTGCCCGCGCCGTCATCGTCGTCGGCCAGATCGGCGGATCCGGTTCCTTGCGACCGTGCCGGATGGGGGTGAATACTGAGCACGCAGACCGCGCCGAGCGCGACCAGCCATGCGGCCCTCGAACAAGCACCCACGTCGTCACGCTATCACGGCGCTGCTCTGCGTCGTCGCGATCGGATGCGCACCGAATCGCCGGCGTACGCCGGATGACACGCTGGTCCTCGTGATCGAGGCGGCGATGAGCTCGAGCGATCCCAGGTACGCGATCAGCAACTGGGACGGCAAGCTATCCAAGCTCGTCCACCCGGGCCTCACCGCCGTCGACACCGCGAGCCAGGAACCCCGGCTCGAGCTGGCCAGCAAGATCACCGCGATCGATCCGTTGACCTGGGACGTCGAGATCCGCACCGACGCAAGGTTCTCGGACGGCAGCGCGGTCACCGCGCAGGAGGTCGCTTACACGTACCAGTCGACGCTGGCGGACGGCTCCGACAGCCTGTTTCACCGCGCGTTCGCCGAGCGGTTTGCAAGCATCGATCCGATCGGGCCGCAGCTCGTGCGGTTTCACCTGAAGGAGCCGCTCGCGACCTTCATGACCGATCTCGACTACGGCATCATCTCGCCGGCAGGCAAGGGCGCGGGTCCGTATGTCATCGACGAGCTGACTACCACGCACGTGGTGCTCGACCGCAATCCGTACTTCTTCGGCGCGCAGCCGAAGGTGCCGCACGTCGAGGTGAAGTTCGTGCGTGATGCGTCGGCGCGGCTGCTGATGCTGGTCGGCGGCTCCGCGGATCTGATCCAGAACGGGGTGCGCCTCGACCTGCTCGATGACGTGCGCGCTCGCCCGCGCGTCCACCTCGACAGCGGCGCGAGCGTGATCCTGACGTACCTCATGATGAACAACGCGGATCCGGTGATGAAGGATCCGCGCGTGCGACAAGCGATCGCGCTCGCGATCGATCGTCCCGCGATCGTGGCCGCGAAGTTCGGCGGGCGTGCCGTGCTGGCGACCGGCCTGTTACCGCCCGGTCATTGGGCGTACGCCGAGGACGTGGCGCACTGGACGCGCGATCTGCCGCGCGCGAAGGCGCTACTCGATGCCGCCGGCTTCAAGGATCCCGATGGCGATGGGCCGCGGCCCCGGCTGCACCTGGTCTACAAGACCAGCTCGGATGCGTTCCGGGTCTCGGTCGCCCGAGTGATCGCCGCGCAGCTCGCGGACATCGGGCTCGACGTCGACGTCCGCTCGTTCGAGTTCGCCACGTTCTTCGCGGACGTCAAGAAGGGCACCTACCAGATGGCCTCGATGCAGACCTCCGACATCACGGAGCCGGACTACTACTTCATGTACTTCAACTCGACCCGGATCCCCTCCGCGCAGAACCCCGATGGCGGCAACCGCTGGCGCTACGTCAACTCCGAGGTCGATCGGCTGACCGCCGAGGGCCGCCACGAGCTGGACCGGGACCGCCGGAGGGCGATCTACCGGGAGGTGCAGCGGCTGGTGGCCGAGGACGTCCCGATCGTGCCCCTGTGGCACGAGGACAATGTCGTCCTGACCAACGTCGATGTGCAGGGTTACACGATCAGCCCCAACGCTCGGCTCAAGGGTCTGGAAACCGCATTCAAGGGTCCCTAGACACCCTGGCTACCCCTGGCTCCGGTGTGGTAAAAACCGCCCTCCATGGCCCAGGATCCTGCCACCGAAGAGCTCTTCCTCGGCATCGCGCACGCGTTGTTCGTGAACCGCCTCCATGTCCTTCGGCTCACCGAGGTCGTCCGTCTGGGCATCCGCCCGGACCCGCACGACCAGAACATGGAGGTCCCGGATGAGGTGGATCGCGAGCTGATCACGCAGGCGTTCGCGTACGTCCAGCGCCACTTCCCGCAGGCGTTCAGCGGAAAGATCGAAGCCGCGAAGGCGCGCTGGATCCGTCTGGCCTGACTCGCTGATCGTGCTCATGCTCGAGGCGCTCGGCATCGAAGCGCGGCGGTTTCCGCCGGAGCGTTACTTCTTCTTGTGCTCTGCGATCGCAAGGGCGCGCTTCGCGAGCTCCTTCTCGAAGCCGGAGTCGTTCGGCGTGTAGATCGTCTCGCCCACGATCTCGTCGGGCAGGTAGTCCTCGGGGACATAGTTGCCCGCGAAGTCGTGCGGGTACTTGTAGCCCTGTCCGTGGCCCATCGATCGATCGAGCGCGGTGGAGCCGGGGCGATAGCGCGCCGGCACCGGTAGCGCGCCCTTCTCGCGCACGAGCTTTCGCGCCGCTGCATAGGCGGTGAGCGCGCTGTTCGATTTCGGCGCGAGCGCGAGGTAGGTCACCGCCTGCGTCATCGGCAGCACGCCCTCGGGGAGCCCGACGAGCTCCACGGCCTGCAGCGCGCTGACCGCGACCACGAGCGCCTGCGGATCCGCGTTGCCGACGTCCTCGCTCGCGAAGATCACCATGCGGCGCAGCACGAACCGCGGATCCTCGCCCGCCTCGATCATCCGCGTCATCCAGTACACCGCGGCGTCGGGATCGGATCCGCGCATCGACTTGATGAACACGCTGATCACGCCGTAGTGCTCGTCACCGGCCTTGTCGTAGAGCAGCGTCCGCCCCTGTGCGGCCTCGGCGATGTGCTCCGCTGTGATCGGCGCGTGCCGCGTGTCCCCGGCCGCGCGACGCGCGAGATCGGCCGCCACCTCGAGCACCGAGTACATCCGTCGCGCATCCCCCGCCGAGGTGGCGACTAGCTGCGCGCAGACCTCCGGTTCGAGCGTGACGTCGAGTGGCGCGAGGCCCCGCTCGGAATCCGCGACCGCGCGATGCGCCAGCCCGCCGAGCTCGTCTTCCGAGAGCGCCTCGAGCCGCACCACGCGTGCGCGAGACAGCAGCGCGGCGACCACGCCGAAGCTCGGGTTCTCGGTGGTCGCGCCGATCAACGTCACCGTCCCGGCCTCGACGTGAGGCAGCAGCGCGTCCTGCTGGGTCCTGGAGAACCGGTGGATCTCGTCGATGAACAGCAGCGTCCGCGCGCCGAACTGGTCGCGCCGGTCGGTTGCCTTGGCGACGGCCTCGCGCACGTCCTTCACCCCTGCATCGACGGCCGACAGGGCGATCAGATCGGCTCGCAGGGTCTCGCCCAGGAGCCTCGCCAGGGTGGTCTTGCCACTCCCGGGGGGGCCCCACAGGATGAGCGAGGGAATCGCTCGGCCCGGGCCGAGGTTAGACAGGATCCGCCCTGGCCCCACCAGATGGGCCTGGCCGACCAGCTCGTCCAGCGTCCGCGGCCGCATCCGCTCGGCGAGCGGCTGGCCAACGTGGCGCTTCTTGGCGCTCTGCGCGAACAGGTCCATCGCAACCCCTCAATACCCCGCGGGTCGGGATCGCGCGAGGGAGTGTGTCGTTGCGACCACGCAATCCGAACGTACACCCCGACGTGGTGACGCCACACCCGGCAACCGGGGCGGTCAGGTGGACTGACCGGAACCTAGTTTCGGACCGTTACCCCAGCACGACCCGTGGCACGGACCCTGCTTCACCCTCCTGCATGCTCGTCGAGATCATCTTTCAGTACCGCACCCTGGTCGGGAAGTGCGATCTGGGGGTGGGCCTCGACTGGGACGAGATCGAGCAGGTCGCCGCGATCGAGGCCGCGTTTGCCCCGAGCGAGGACGACCGTCGGATGAAGTCGGGCCGCAAGTTCCGCCGCGAGGCGACCACGCAGGACGTGCTGATCCGCGGTGATCGAATCCACGACCGCGTCGAGCTGGTCGAGGTGGGCCCGGGCGGCTTCGTCGTTCGTCACGCACCGTTCGTCGCGCGCGGCGAGCAGATCGAGATCCAGATCGACGAGGGCGAGCTGTCGTACCGGTTCCGCGCGCAGGGCGTGTGGATGAAGGACGACGGAGATGACTACAAGGTCGGCCTCGCGCTGATCGGCATGCCGGTGTGCCTGCACAAGGTCGCGGTCAGCCGCCACCAGACCGACGCGATCGATCAGATCGCCGCCGCCGCTTAGCGAACCGCGCCGAGATCGAGTCGCTCACGGTTCACGGGCGGGCACCAGTAGTAGCCGCCGGAGACCGGTCGCGAGAACTCGAACAGGCCATCGACGATGCCGTCGTCGCGTCCGATCATCCGGCGTAGCACCTGCTCGAACGGGTCGAGCGACCGCGCGTAGGCCACGAAGTACAAACCGTGCTCCATCACCGTGCCGTACGGCATCGAACGCCGCAGCATGAACGCGGCGGGCTCGAAGTCCTCCTGCGCCGAGCGCTTGACGTGCGCGGACGCCGGCGCGTCGGGCAGCTCCTCGTTGGTCGCGAGGCTCCGGCCGAACACGTGATCGCGCTTCGCCGGCGACAGCTTCTCGAAGCCACCGAGGTCGTGGATCCAGCGCTGGACCGCGACGAAGCTCGAACCATCGTCGGCAAACGCTGCGGCGATCGCATCATCGCCGGTGGGATTCTCGGTGCCATCCTCGTAGCCGGTGAGATCGCGACCCTCGAGGTGACGAAACGCCGTCACGTCCTCGATCACGCGAAGCCCGCCGCCGAGCGTGACCAGCGCCTTCTGCATCGTGCGCAAGGTGTCACCGTGATCCTCGCCGCGCGCATGGAGCAGCAGTGCGCCCTGCGTCGACGGGATCGAGACCCGCGGGCCCGAGAGGGCGGGGAACGTGCGGAGGCCGGCGTTGTTCACGGAGAGTGCGCGCAGCAGCGGTTCTCCGAGGCCGACCACGAAGCCTTCGTCGATCGGCAGCTCGCCCAGGCTCGCGACGACCTCGTTCGCCGCGACATCGGGCGGGACATCGAGGACGAGTTAGCGTGCGGCCGGGGTGACCGCGCTCAGGATCCCGGGCTGACTGGGCATCGGTGCCTCGGCGAGCCCTAGCGATCGAGCAGGCGGGACAACAGGTGGATGCTGCGGGGCGGCAGCGTCTCGCCGCGCCATGCCAGGGCGCGGGTCAACACCATCGCCTTGTCGGCGGTGCCCAGCGACGGGCGCTCGGCGAACAGGTTCGCGCCGACCGCATCGATCTTGTCGAGGATCCGCATCCCGCCGTGCCACGTCAGCGCGAGCTCGACGGCGAGGTCGGCGCCGACAATGTCGACCAACGGGCGCGCACGTTCGAACAATGCGCGGGTGCGAGCGACCAGGTAGCGCACGAGCGCTCCGACCGCGGGCGTGGCGCGGCGCGCGGCGATGTCGGCCTCGCTGACGCCGAAGTGGCGGAGATCCTCGGCCGGCATGTACACGCGGCCGCGCTCCCAGTCCGCGGGGATGTCCTGGATCAGACGCGCCACCGCAACGGCGGAAGCCAGATCCTCGACGTACGCGTGCAGCTCGGGAGCGCGATAGCCGCCGATGTACAGCAGCATGCGCCCGATCGGATCGGCCGACTGGCGGGTGTAGCTGCGCAGCTCGTCGAACGTGGAGTAGCGGCGGCGCTCGAGATCCGTGCGGAAGCCAGAAAGCAGCTCGCTGAACTCGGTGATCGGCAGCGAGAACTTGTCGACCGTATCGGCGAGCGCCACGAACACCGGGTGCTCGGCGGTGCCGCGATACGCGAGGTGCAGCTGCTCGTCCCAGCGATCGAGCTCGCGTGACCGCCGTCCCTCATAGGCGGCCTCGTCCGCAAAGTCATCCGCGACGCGCGCGAACGCGAACAGGGCGAAGATGTGCTTGCGCAGGTGCGACCGCGCGAACATCGACGCGACCGGATAGTTGTGGTGTCGCGCGCGCATCAGCGCCTCGCAGTACCGGTAGCAGGCCTCGAGCTCCAGCGACGGAGGCAGCGGGACCGCGAGCGCCGGGGAGCGCAGGACGCCGAGACGGTGGATCACGAGGTCTCCTTTAGCATGGGAGCGGCAGCGAGGCGCGCGAGCACCTCGCGGGCGCGGTCGGCCTTGACGTCGCCGGTGGCGGCCAGCTCGGCGGCGACCCGATCGACGAGGTCACCGGTTGCACCCGCGGCGCGCGCGAGGCCACGGGCGTGGAGTGCCATGTGGCCGCGCTGGATGCCCTCGGTGGCGAGCGCGCGCAGCGCGGCGAGGTTGGTGGCGAGACCGGCGGCGCCGCACAGCGAGGCGAGTCGATCGGCGGAGCGAGCACCGGCCAGCTCGAGCGCGAGCCGCGCACCCGGATGGACGTGGAGTGCACCGCCGACCGTACCGACCGCGAGGGGCATCACGAGCACGCCGTCGAGCCCGCCCGCGCGCTCGGTCCACACCGCGAGCGGGCCGTACGAGCCGCGCAGCGAGGCGAAGGCATGCGCGCCGGCTTCGACCGCGCGCCAGTCCTGCCCGGTGGCGACCAGCACCGCGTCGACGCCGTTCATGATCCCCTTGTTGTGGGTGGCCGCGCGGTACGGATCGAGCTCGGCGAACCGCGATGCGGCGGCGATCGCCTTGCGCACGTCAGGACCGGCCGCGTCGGCGCTGGCGAGCTGCGCATCGTCGATCGAGCAGCGCACGGTCACGGTGCGGCCATCGGTGAGATTGGAGAGGATCCGCAGCCCGGCGGTTCCGCCCGCGAGCTGTGCGATGCGAACGGCCATCGCTTCGCACAGCGTGTTGACCAGGTTCGCGCCCATCGCATCGCGGCAATCGACGTGGAGGTGTGCGACGAGCACGCCGCCATCGGGGCCGCTGTGAGCGAGCGTGCGAACATCGAACCCGACCGGTCCACCACCGCGCTCGGCAAGCCGCGGCACCAGGCGGCGAGCCTCGGCGAGCAGATCGGGTGCCGCGGTTCGCAGCCTCGCGGCACCGGCGTCGACATCGGCGACGTGCGTGATCTGGATCTGACCGATCATCACGGGCGTGGTGAGCGTGGTCACGAAGCCGCGCGGTCGCGCCATCCGCGCCGCGTTCGACGATGCCGCGACGACGCTCGGCTCTTCGATCGCCATCGGGATCAAGGTCTCGATCCCATCGACCACGAAGTTCACCGCGACCGCGAACGGCAGCGCGTAGGTACCCACCACGTTCTCGATCATCCCGTCGGCGACCTCGAGCGACAGCGCGCCCGGGTCGACCGAGGCGAAGCCCTCGGCGGGGAGGCCCCCCAGCTCGAGCAACCGGCGGCGGCGTTCGAGGACGCCGAGGCGGTAGAAGCCGGCCAGCCGAGAGGATCGAGGAGACGACACGGGGACCCTGGTGTTTACGACGCGCCCGGGCGTAAGTCCACGCCCGCTTCGTCGACGGAGAGCTGCAACGGCTGGCACCCGCATTCGATGAGCGCCCGGGTGGCCCGGGTTACATCCGTGGTGGTGGGGATCACGGCGACCCCGATGTCGCCGCCGCCCGCCCCCGTGGTCTTGGCCGTGCCGCCGAACACTGCCATCGCGGACCGTGCGGCCCTGACACAGTCGGGAACCAGATCGACGCCCGTGGCCACCGCGAGGCGGTCGATCGCGATCGCCGCCAGGGTGAACGCGCCGACCACCGCGGTGACCGTGCCCGTGCGCGGCCCGCGGAGTGCGAGCGTGGCCGCCTGCGACGCATCGGTGACCGCGACCATCGCCGCATCGACCGCGACCCGGTTGGCAGTGCGTGCCGCGGTGACGCGCGTGACCAGCGCGGCGGTATCGGCGGGCGTGCCGGTGAAGAACGGTAGCAGCGTGATGCCCTGCGGCCAGAACAGCTTGCTCACCACGCCGCGCGCGAACCGGATGGTGCCACCGTGCACCGCAGCGGCGATGTCGGCACCGGAGCCGCGTGCGCCGCGTGCGCCTTGCGCGTTGGCGTGGGCCGCGGACGCGACCGCTAGCACCTCGGGCCGTGCATACGAGATGCCCGCGAGCTCGAGCGCGAGCTGAGTGGCCGCGACGGTGACCGCCGCGCTCGAGCCGAGGCCGAGCTTGATGCTGCCGGCGTAGAATGCGCTCGAATCGACGACGATTCCCAGCGCGGCCTGGGCGGCAGCGTCTCCGTAGCGGTTGCCGAGCTCGCGCGCCACCGCGAGCAAGAACGGCGAGCTGCCGGCGGGCACCGGGCCGCGCATGCTCGCCACCACACGGCGATCGACGGCGATCACCACCGCGGGAGCACCATCGAGCACGGCGTACTCGCCGGTCAGGATCAGCTTGCCGGGGGCGGTGGCGGTCATGGTGGTCACCGTGGCACGCCGAGGTGAATCGGCCGCCGGGAGGAGGTGGAGAGCTCGCGTAGATCCGTCATGCGGTCACCGTCACCGGGCCGCCCGGTGCACTCACGATCACGTCGCTCGCAATCGGACGCAGCGCGGTGGCGACGGACTCCGCTTGCTCGATCGCGCACAGCACCTTGACGTGCGGGCCGGCGTCCATCGTGGCCCAGCACGGCACGCCACGATCGCGGAGTGTGCGAACCTCGGCGAGCAGCGCGAGCGTCGCCGGCTGCCAGTAGACCACGGCAGGACGCGCGGCGAGTGCGGACGCGTGCATCGCGAGCGCGTTGGCCTCCGCGATCGTGCCGAGCGCGGCGAGGTCCCCGGCCGATAGCGCGCCCTCGGCGGCGGCGAGATCCTTCGGGACCAGCTCGAGCCATGCCCGGTACAGCGGAGAGGTGGCAGCGGTGTGATCCATCGCGTCGCGCGAGTTGTGCGATTTCGGTGCGCCGCCACCGACGATCGCGATCACCATGCGCACGCGATCGGTCAGCCGGGAGGTGATCGGCTCGGCATAGGCATCGCTGCCATCGGCGAGCTGACCGGCGTGCATGCGGACGAAGCCGCCGTACAGCGAGCGCGCCGCGGAGCCCGAGCCACGGCGCGCGAGGATCGACAGCGCGCGGGGCGATGCGGTCAGGCCGGCGGCAGTGGAGGCGGCGACCGCCAGGGCCGCGAACCCGGATGCGGACGATGCGAGCCCCGACGCCGTCGGGAACTGGTTCGTGCTGGTGACCCGCGCGCGCGTGGCGATCTTGGCCTCGGCGCGAACCAGATCGAGGAAGCTGCTGGTCCGCGCCAGATCCTTGGGGCGCGCCGGCTTGCCGTCGAGGAGCAGCTCGTCATTCGCGAGGGTGCGATCGAGCTCGACGGTGGTCTCGGTGACCAGTGCACCGAGCGTCAGCGAGAGCGATCCGGCCGCGGGCAGGTTCAGCTGCGCGTCGCGCTTGCCCCAGTACTTGACGAGGGCGATGTTGGCGCATGCCCGCGCGGTGGCGCGACTCATGCCGCCGCTCCGCCGCCGACCGTCGCGACGAAGCCCTGGACCCCGGCGTGCTTCCACTCGGTGAGCACCGCCTGCTCGCGGTCGCGCGGAGCGATCGCGATCACCGCGCCACCGCCACCCGCGCCGGTGAGCTTCGCGCCGTGGGCGCCGGAGGCTCGGGCAGCCTCGCACAGCGAGTCGAGTAGGTCGGTGGAGACCCCGAGCTCGACGAGGAGCTCGTGCGCGCGGTTCATCGCGGCGCCAAGGCCGGGGAGATCCTTTGCCAGCAGCGCGGTCGTGCCGGTATCGGTGAGCGCGCCGAGGGCCCGCAGCCGGGTGTCATCCGGTGAGCTCGAGGTGGCCTCGGCCACGCGCTCGACCATCGCGGAGGTGGTGCGCGGCGCGCCGCTCGGCCCAACGAGCACGCGCAGCGGCATGCTCGCGAACGACCGCAGCCCAATGGTCTTGCGATAGACGCCGATGCCACCCGCAACCGCGAGCGCGACGTCGACGCCGCTCGGCTTGCCATGCATGAGGGATTCGCTCGCCGACGCGGCGGAGATGATCTGCTTGGCGTCGAGCTTGCGCTTGGCGTGGTCGAGCAGCGCGCGCGACACCGCGACGGCGAGCGCTGCGGACGAGCCGAGCCCTGCGCCTGGTGGAATCTGCGCATCGCCGACCAGCGAGACGGTGGGGCGGCCGATGCCGAGCGAATCGACGATCGCGAGCAGCGAGCGCGCCACGGGGTGATCGTCGGTCGCCTTGACCTTGAGGTCCCAGGCAGGGATGTCGATCCGCAGCGAGCCGCCGGCCGGCGTGGGCACCGCCGCGATCGTCACGCCGCGATCGAGCGCGGCGGCGAGCGCGGGAAATCCATAGACCACTGCGTGCTCTCCGAGCAGGATGATCTTGCCGAGTCCGATCGCGCTCATGGGGATGGGGTGGGGAGGAGGTCTTCGAGGAACTCGCGCAGCGGCGCCCCGACGTGCCGCGGAGCGCGTGCCAGATCGGTGACCGATGCGGAGCCGGTGAGCAGACATACGGCGCGGATCGACCCGACGATCTGGGCGATCAGCGTGCCGACTGCTTCCTCGCCACCCGCGCGCTGCGCGCGGAGCATCGGCGCGGCCATCCCCCCGCAGCGTGCGCCGAGGGCGAGCGCGCGTGCGACGTCGTAGCCGGTGCGCATCCCGCCGGAGGCGATCGTGACGAGGCCGGCGCGCGCACACGCGACCACCGACACGGCGGTGGGCAAGCCCCAGTCCCAGAGCTCGTTGCCCAGCGCCGCGGAGCCGCTGCCCTCGGCCGCGCGCACCGCTTCGACCGCGACCCAACTCGTGCCGCCGGCGCCTGCCACGTCGACCGTGTGCACGCCGGCACCGACCAGCGAGCGCGCCGCGTGCGAGGACAGCCCGCACCCGGTCTCCTTGACCACGATCGGCAGCGGCGACGCCTCGACCAGCTGCGCGATCGCGTCGCGCACGCCTCGAAAGTCGCGGTCGCCGCGCGCCTGGATCAGCTCCTGACCCGGGTTGAGGTGGACCGCGAGCGCATCCGCGCCGATCCGCTTCGCGAGCTCGATCACGCGAGTGGGGCCCATCGCGAGCAGCTGGACCGCGCCGATGTTGCCGAGCAGCACGACGTCAGGAGCCACGTCGCGGACCTGATAGCTCTCGGTGAGCTCGGGGTGCTCGTCCATCGCCCGCTGCGAGCCCACGCCGAACGCGATTCCGGCAGCCTGCGCGGCCCGCGCCAGGTCGCGGTTGACGGCCGCTGCCTCGGCGGTACCTCCGGTCATCCCGGTGATCAGCAGCGGCGCCTTGAGCGGCTTGCCGATCAGCTCGGTATCGAGATCGATCTCGTCGAGCGAGAGCTCGGGCAGGGCCTGATGGATCAGGTGGACATGCTCGAGCAGCGTGGACTTCGCGAACTCGGCACGACCGGAGGCCGCGACCTCGAGGTGGTCGGCCTTCCGCTTCGCGATCGCAGGCTCGTCAGGCACGGGGTCGTTCATAACCCGGCGAGGCAAGCGGCGTCTCACCCGTAGATCGCGTACAAGATCGCCGCCACCGCTCCCGCGACGGCGAGCAGGAACCAGGGATCGCGCAGCATGGCTTCGGTGGGGCCGTCGTCCTTGGGGTGCCAGAGCGCTAGCGAGAGGAACCGCAGGATCGCGAGGGCGACGAACGGCGCGCTGATCACCAGGCGCTCGCTGCCGAACATCGCCATCGTGTGCGCGTCGAGCGTGTACGCGATGTAGGCCGCGCAGGTGGCGGCGGCGAGAACGTACATCGCGGCGCGGAGGGTGGGCAGCGAATAGCCGAGCAGGGCGGCGCGGGTCTCGCGGGAATCGCCGCTGCGCTCCGCCCACGCGAGCTCGTGAGCGCGCTTGCCGAAGCCAAGCAACGTGGCGAGCAGCACGGTGCAGATCAAGAGCCATCCGGAGGCAGGGACGGCGATCGCCGCGGCGCCGGCCAGGACGCGGAGCACGAAGCCGGTCACGATCAGGGCAACGTCGAGGAACGCGATCTGCTTCAGCTTGACGCTGTAGGCGATCGCCTGCGCGAGGTAGGCGCTCGCGAAGACGCCGAGCTGCCAGTGGATCACGAAGCACCCGGTGAGCGCGATGGCCGCGAGGACCACCGCGGAGATCAGCGCGGCGCGCTCGGACAGCTCCCCCGCCGCGATCGGACGGAAGCGCTTTCGCGGATGCGCGCGATCCGCCTCGACGTCGCGGACGTCGTTGAACGCGTAGACCGCTCCCGAGAGCAGGCAGAACGCCACCACGGCGGCCGCGGACCGCAGCACGTACGCGGTCTCGGTCAGTCGCTGGGCGAACACCAGCGGCGCCAGGACGAACACGTTCTTCACCCACTGCTGCGGGCGAAGCGTGCGAAGGAGGCTGTTGCCCGAGATCACGCGGAACGACGGTACGCCGGATCGGTCATTTCCCCGCCGGCGGGGGCGGGTCATTGAGGAACTTCAGGTTGTCCTTCTCGGCGACGAACTCCTTCACCGCGTCCAGGGCACAGGTCTGGCTCTGTTCGCGCACGCAGGTCGCGAACGCGGCCTGCGTGCACTGCGCGAGATCCGTTACGGGCGGAGGCGTTGCCGCACTACCACTCCCCGCGGCCGAGCCGTCCGCGCTACCGGTGGCAGCGGTTCCCGGGCCCGCGCCACTGCCACCGTCGGGAGGCGCCTCGGGCGTGATGGGGGCTGCGCCGCACGCCTTCGACTTCTCCTCGATGCAGTCGGTCGGCTCGTCGAAGCTGATCATGCAGTTCGAGACCGCGATGAACGGCGCGCGACAGCCCTCGCGCTCGCTCTCGACGGCGTGGTTGACGCACGCCGCGAGCTTCTTCACCACCGGCTTGCCGTCCTTGCCGACCAGCTTCTTGGTCTCGAACTTCGGCTCGCCGGCCAGGAGGATGGGCTTTCCGTTGGCATCCACCACCGGCTTTCCATCCTCGTCGACTTCGGGTTCGCCGGCTAGCAGCACCGGATTGCCCTTGTCATCGAGCACCGGCGCCTCGTACTCGAGCGGTGCACCGCTTCCATCCACCAGGGCGAGCTCGGAGATCAAGATCACCGCGCGCTCGGGGTGGAGGATGTCGCCGTTCATCTGCTTGACGGTCCAGTCGGCGATCGCCTTGTTCGCGCAGATCTGCTGCGCGGCATCGGCCGCCTTCGGGCTCGGCTTGCAGGTGGTGACCTCGAAGAACAGCTGCTGGCAAGCGTCGAGGTCCTTCTCGAGCTGCTCCTTCGGCGGCGGTGGTGGGTCACCGACCTTCGGCGTCTCGGACACGGCTCGCGGCCGGCAATCCACGAATCTGCGGAGCGTCGGCTTGCCCTCGATGTCCTTCAACGGCCGGCCCACGGAGTCGACGAGCTGGATCTCCTTGATCGCGACCTTGCTCTCGTCGATTCCGTTGCGCACGATCTCGACGAGGTTCATCACCGGCGCCACGCGCTCGGCCTCGGGCACCACGGTCAGCGACGGCACGTAGGTGATGACGAGCAGCGCGACGATCATCGTCAACAAGAACGGGATGGTCGCCCACATCACCTCGGTGATCGGTCGGTTGAACTTGACGCTGGTGAGGAACAGGTTGAGCCCGACGGGCGGGTGCAGGTAGCCGACCTCGAGGTTCAGCAGGAAGATCACGCCGAGGTGGTACGGGTCGATGCCGTACGCGCGCGAGATCGGCGCGATCAGCGGGACCACGACGACGATCGCCGAGAAGATGTCCATGACCGTACCGACGATCAGCAGGATCACGTTGATCGCGAGGAGGAACGCGATCTTCGAGCTGACGTGCGCCTGGGTCCACGCGATCAGCTTCTTCGGGACCTCCGCATTGACGATGAAGTCGGTGAGCGCCGTCGAGCACAGGATGATCAGGAAGATCGCGCCGATCATCGCCATCGCCTCGTAGCTGATGGCCCACATCCCCTTCAGCTTGATCATCCGGTAGATGACGACCTCGAGGACGACGACGTAGACCACGGTGAGCGCCGCGATCTCCGGAAGGCCGAAGCCCTTGGCCAGGCCGAGGATGACGCCGAACGGGATGAACAGCTCGGGCAGCGCCTTCACGAAGCTCGATCCGAGCTCGCCCATCTCGAAGTGCTGGCGCGGCAGCTTCTTCACGACCGCGACGGTGACCGCCACCGCGGACAGCATGCCGATCAGCACCAGACCGGGGACGATACCGGCGAACAGGAACCGCTCGGTCGCCCACACGCCGAGCTTCTTCTCCTCCTCGGACTGGATCAGGCCGTAGACGGTTCCGTAGATGAAGAGCGGCAGCGCAGGCGGGAACAACAGGCCCACCGAGCCGGTACCCGCGATCAGACCCATCGAGAACCGCTGCGGATAACCGTTGCGCACCAGTGCGGGCATCAGCACGCCGCCGAGCGCGATGATCGTGACCCCCGACGCGCCGGTGAACACGGTGAACAGCGAGCACGTCATGATGGTGACGATCGCGAGCCCGCCGGGCATCCAGCCGAGCATCGCGTTCGCGAACCGCACCAGGCGATCGGCGGTCTTCGCCTCGGCGAGGATGTAGCCGGCGAAGATGAACAGCGGGATCGTCGAGAGCACCTCGATCTCGTCGCGGCCGCTGGTGCCGAACAGCTTGTTGATCGCGCCGTCGAAGCCGATCGTGAAGCCGCGGGCGGAGAAGTACGACCCGAGGGCGGTGCCCGCGAGCATGATCGTGAACAGCGGTGCGCCGCTGATGAACACGAGCGCGAGCAGGATGATCAGGAGGGTCTGCATATCAGTGCCCCGACCGCATCCGCTCGGGCGGAGTCTTGCGACGCAGGATGTAGTCCACGTCGATGATGGTGTGGAGGACGGTGTGCAGGATGATCATGAACCCGCCGATCGGGATCAGCCACGCGATGCGGACGCGCGAGATCAGCTTGTCCTCCGCCGCGAACTGCTGCTCGTTGGTGATGTTGTGGAAGCCGGAGCGGATGAACAGGACCACCATGAAGATCACGAACAGCGAGAGCACGACCTTCAGGAACAGGCGCGTCCGCGGAGCCATCCGCCGGGAGACCAGGTCCATCGAGAGGTGCTTGGCCTGATGACTCGCGAACGCGCCGGCGATCATCGCGATCGCGAACGTACCCGCGCGGATCACGTCGTCCTTGAACGGCACCTGGATGTGCGCGAACCGATCGAGCAGCGCGTGGCTCGCCGCGGTGAGCACCACGGCGAGCATGATCGTGACCAGCACGATCTGCTCGGCGACGCCGATCCAGTTGTCGAGCTTGCGGACGTTCGCCGCGAGCGCACCGTCGTCGGGATACGTGATCGGAGCGCGCAGATCGAGTGAGCTCTTCCGGGGCGCCGGCTCGGACTCGGGCGTCTCGTGCTTACGCGTCGACGGGATGTCCGCGTCGCCTTCGGAGACAGCGTCAGCCGTCTTCCCGCCATCCACCGGTTCGTCGGTCACCCACCAATCGTAGGGGTGGCACCGCTGCGCTTTCAATCGAGGGCGCCGAAAATGTAAAGGCCCGGGGGCATTTAGCCGCCGGGCCGAGGTCGCCGACCAGCTCGACTACTTCTTGTTCTTCGCGCGGTACTCGTCGCGGAACTTGATCACGTTGTCGAGGTCCTCCTGCGAGTAGACCTTGCCGACCAGCTGCTTGCGCACCTCTTCCGAGTTCTTGGTGAACTCGTCGACCATGGTCACCGGGGTCTGGACCACGGTCACGCCCTTCTTGATCATCGTGGCCTTCGCGTCCGCATTGGCCTTGCGGATCACCTTGCGCAGCTTCTTCGAGCTCGCCTTGCCAATGTCCTCGAGCGACTTGGCATCCGCGGGGGCCAGCTTCTTCAGCGAATCGAGTGAGACCACGGTGGCGCCGATCGCGAAGCTCATCGGCATCGAGGTCATGAACTTGACCTTCGTGTACCACTGCAGCGCGACCGCAGCGACCGGCGAGCCGTACGCGGCGGTGATGCGACCCGACGTCAGGCTGGCATCGACCTCGGGCACGCCGAGCGGCACGCCGTTGAGGCCGAGCTTCTTGAACATCGCGCCGACCAGTGCGTCATCGCCCCACTGCCAGACCTTCTGGCCCTTGAGATCCGCGATCGACTCGATCTTGGTCTTCGAGAGGAAGTAGACCCAGCCGACCTCGCCGCGGTCGTTCAGCTTGAAGCCCTTCTTCTCGAACCGCTTCTGGAACATCGGCCACATCTTGTCGGCGACGTAGTCGACCTCCTCGGCGGAGGCGAACATCATCGGGACTTCGAGGACGCGGATCGACTCGTCGATCATCGACAGGCCGATCGACGTCACCGCGGCGCCATCGAGCTGCCCGAGCTTGATCTTGCGAACGAAGTCGCGCTCGTCACCCTGCTGACCACCCTCGAAGTACTTGAGGGTGAGGTTGCCGTTGGTCTTGGTCTTGACCTCGTCGGCGGCCTTGTCGAGTACCGCCATCCATGGGCTCCCCGAGGGCGCGAGGGTCGCGAGACGGATCTCGGTCGGGTCGGCCTTGGCCGGTGCCGCGTAGAGAAGCCCAGCAACCGCACACAGTCCCAGTACCTTGGTCATCCGGATCATTAGAGGCGCTCCTTCATCGGTCTTAGAGATGTGCGCAACATTATTCAGGTTCTACGTTCCGCGCAACCAGCGCAACGAGATTCTCCGTCGAGCACGACGCACAACGACAGACGAGCCTTCCACCCGGTCTATTCAGGGCGCCGCGGCCTTTGTTGATAGAGTGCCCGCTGTCGAGGTCCTGAACATGCCCGCGCTCTCTCACCTGTGGTTGGTCCGGCACGGGCAGAGCGCCGGCAACGTGGCGCGCGATGCGGCGGAGCTCTCCGGCGCGGCGGTCATCCAGATCGACGGTCGAGACATGGACGTCCCGCTGTCGGCGCTCGGCGAGCAGCAGGCCCGCACGTTGGGCAGCTGGTTCCTGCAGCAGCCGGTGCGCCCGACCTTGATCCTGTCGTCGCCGTATGCGCGCGCGTTCCAGACCGCGGCGCTGATCGGCCAGGGCGCCGCGGCGACGACGGTGGTCGACGAACGGCTGCGCGAGAAGGAGTTCGGTCGCCTCAACCGGCTGACCCGGGTGGGAGTGCTGGCGCAGTTCCCCGAGGAAGCCGAGGATCGCGGCCGGG
>JAYUVX010000054.1:0-57094 GCA_043753855.1 Myxococcales bacterium
CCGGCCGGGCACCCACTCCCCTCCCCGATTTGCTTCTTCCCCTCTACCAAGGCCGGGCGTTTGCTCGCCGGATTATTTTCACTCCTAGGAAATTCGCGGTCTTGCGATGCCATTCTGAGCGTGATTCTGTCCATTTTGGGGTAGCCGCCGCAAATCGGGGAAATCGACCCTCAAGAACACCCCCGCTCGAGCTCCAACCACGCCACGCTGGCCACCGTCAGACTCCTGTGGCTTCGGTCGAACGGGGTATTGCTTGCCGTCGACGCCCGTGCGCGCCTGCACGAGCGAGTCGGTTTTAGTTAGGATCTTAGAGGGTTGAGTCCAGGTGTCAAAGTTTGACACCTGGTGAGGTCGCCACGGTGGCAACCTGACGGTGTTGCTGCACGCTGGCCAGCCAGGCCGACCGTGCGATGATGGCTAGGTCTAGTCGACATGGGAGGCCGCTATGGCTAAGCCACAGAAAATCAAGAACTCCGACGGCTCAACGAGCTGGCGGATCCGGTTCGCGGACCCCGATGGCAAGCGAGTGTCCCGAACGTTCGCCTCCTACGACCTGGCGAAGTCCGAGCTGCGCCGCCTCGAGGTGCAGACCGATGAGACCCGCGCGATACGCGACCGCGATCCATCGCTGGCGCTCACCGTCGCGGATGCCTACGCGCGCCACAGGACTACGAACAAGCGCGCGACCGGTGAGACCGAGCGGCGATTCGCAAACCGCTGGCGGCGACTGGACACGCATTACCGCGTTCACATCGAGCCGCACGTCGGCACGGTGCTGCTGGCCGACCTGACGCCTCGCCGCCTGCGCGAATGGGTGAGCGACCTCTCAGCAAAGAAAACCGCACGACGCGGCGAGAAAAACGCGAAGGGCCACACGCTCAGCGCAGGCACCATCCGCGCTGTCGTGACCTCGTTGTCGCAGATCGTGAAAGCCAACGATGTGCCGTTCCAGATGCTGCTGCCCGCCTCGATGAAGCAGAAGCAGAAGCGGTCGCGACCAAAGGCGTTCCAGTCCATCGCCGATGTCCGCGCGTTCCTGCAGGCGGCAGGACGTGAGCCGTGGTTCAAGGTGGCCGCCGCGATTGCCTGCCATGCTGGTCTCCGACTCGGTGAGGTAGCGAGCCTACGGTGGTGCTCGATCGGGACGGACACGATCGCCGTAACGTCATCCTGGGGCGGTCCGCTGAAGGCTCGCTACGAAGACGACGAAGACGACGGCGCGCGCGTGGTGCCGCTTGACGGCGAGCTCGCCGCAATCCTCGGCGCCTGGCGCGAAGTCACGCACGGGGCAGATGGTGACCTCGTGGTGCTCGTGGACGGCGTTCGCCCGCTGCGCGAGCTGTTCGACGACATGGCGCTCAAGACCCGCTCGGCCTGCAAGCGGGCGAAGGTCACCGAGCTGACGTTCCATCAGCTACGCGCCAGCTACGCGACGATCGCCGCCGATCAGGGATTACCCGTGACGCGGCTGTCCTCGCTGATGGGGCACGCCGACATCGCGACCACGGCCATCTACATCCGCCCGGAGTCATCGCACGCGGTGACCGATCCGCGGGCTCGCATCGGTGGACGGCCGATGGACGATGGCCCCCAGGCGACCGCGGCGATCCTGAATTAGCCAATGATTTCGTGATCCCTGCAGGTCTCGAACCTGCGGCCTGTGCTTTAGGAAAGCACCGCTCTGATCCAACTGAGCTAAGGGATCGGGGAGCGCGACCATGCCCGACGTTGGCAGGTTCTGCAAGCCGCGACCTTCCCTCGCGACCAGCGGCTCGCGACACGGACCTGACACACGACCGGGGGTAGGATCAGTGCCCATGAGTGGCCCGATCACCGCGGCACACAGGTCGTGGCGGACGAAGGTGTTCGTCTCGACGTGGTTGTCGTACGTGGGGTTCTACTTTTGCCGCACACCGTTCTCCAAGGCCAAGGACGCGATCGGCGAGGAGTACCACTGGGACGCCGCCACGCTCGGCAACGTCTGGACTGCGTATCTGATCACGTACGCGATCGGGCAGTTCCTGGCGTCGCGGATGGGGCCCAAGCTCGGACCGCGCAAGAACGTGCTGATCGGCATGGCGCTGTCGATCGTGGTGACGCTCGCGATGGGCATCGCACCGACCTGGCAGATCATGGCGGGGCTGGTCGCGATCAACGGCCTCGCGCAGGCGACGGGCTGGTCGGGCAACGTCGGATCGATGGCGGGCTGGTTCCACAAGCGCGAGCGCGGCCGCGTGATGGGCGCGTGGTCCACGAACTTCACCGTAGGTGCGCTCGCATCGGGGTGGGTGATGGCCGCCGTGCTCGGTGTCGCCGACTGGCGCTGGTGCTTCTACGTCGGCGTGGCGGTGCTCACCGGCGTGTGGATCCAGTTCTTCCTGTTCCAGCGCAACCGGCCGGAGGATGTCGGGCTGACGCCGATCGACGATCCAGACGATGACAACGTGAAGGAAGCCGAGCCGGTGGGCGGTGGCGGGCTGGGGCTGTCGCGCGCCGCGTGGACGAACCTGTTGATCGTGGCCGGGTTCTACTTCTTCGCGAAGTTCATCCGCTACGGGTTATGGTCGTGGGCCGCCTACTTCCTCAGCCACAACTATGGCCTCGAGAAGGGACAGGCCGCGTTCTACTCGACGGCGTTCGACATCGTCGGCATCCCCGGGGTGTTCGTCACCGGCTGGATCTCGGACCGCTACTTCCACAGCCGGCGCGGCGAGATCGCGCTGATCATGATGATCTTGATGATGGGAGCCACCGGGCTGCTCATGGCATTCGGCGGCACCAGCGTCAGCGTGTTCGTGATCCTGCTCGCGGCGGTCGGCTTCACGCTGTACGGGCCCGATGCGCTGCTCACCGGTGCAGGCGCGATGGATATCGGCAGCCGCCGGCTCGCCACGTTCGCCGCGGCTACGATCTCCGGCTTCGGCAGCCTCGGTGCCGTGCTGCAGGAGCTGGTGATCTCCCGGATGTACAAACCGTCGGAGGATGGGCTCGGCCCGATCTTCGGCATGCTGTTCGGTAGCGCCGTGATGGCCACGCTGTTCTGTGCCGCGCTGGTGATCCGCAATCGCCGCGGCGGTCAGGGAATCTGAGCCCCGCGCATTCCCACGATCACGCACGGATCACGTGCCGATCATGACGCCCTCACGGTCGAGAGGCGCATTGCTCGAAATTGTCGGAACTGCAGGCGAGCGGCGGTGTCAGACTCTCGTGGTTCGCCGTCACGTCCTCGCCGCGCTGGCTGCTGCGATCGAGGCCGGGGATGACAACGTGGCTCGCACGGCACTGGCGCGGATCGACTGGATCCTGCGCGGCCGGGCGCGGCGAATGCTCGAGGCCGCGTTGCTCGAGGCGGCGATCGGCACGGCAGTCAGCGACTACACCGATCCAGCGGGCAGGCGGCACGTGCTTCGCGCCGCCGCGTTGATCGTCCGTGGCGAGCAAGTGGATCTCGCGGATCCGGCGCGGGTGGCCGCCGCGCACGAGACCCACGAGGCCACGCCGCCGTCGACCTGGCCGATCGCCACGATCATTGCGGGAGCGATCGCGATCACGGTGGCAGCGGCGACCGCGTACGTGGTCCAGGGGCCGGCGAAGCCGTACAGCTACGAGCGCCCAACGCCGCCGGCGCCGATCGGGGTGTTCCGCGATGGTGGGGCGCCACGCCGAGATCCGGCGATCGAATACGTGCTCGGCGTGACATTTCCCGAGCTGATCAGCACGAGCGCGGCGATCACTCGCGGTGCGCCGGTGCCCGAAGGCGCGCGGGCTGCACTGCTCGCGACGCTGCGGGCGGAGCCGACGATGCAGGCGCGCGGGCCGCAGCTCGGCGCGGCGTGGACCGAAATGCTCACCACGCTCGAGGCCTGGATGGTGCTGACGCCCGGCGATCGATCGTGGAGCGAGACGTCGGGAGAGCTACACGCCCGGATCGACGTGGTCTGTGATCAGCTGGCCGCGGTGGAGCTCGGCTACTACCTGGATCCGGAGATCCTCGGCGAGCATGGGCGCCGCCGCCGCGGGATCTTCAGCTACCGGATCGAGACCGTCGGCTTCGTCAAGGCGAACGGCGCGCGGGTCCGCGTGATCGATCTGCGCCGGCTCGACACCATCGGTGGGGGTGCGGCGATGCTCGGCTTGACCTCTGACGAGCTCGAGGATCCGGTCGTGCTGCTCGATGCGATCGATCACAAGATCGCGACGCAGGTGTTGCCGGTCCTCGTCGGTGCGCCGTTTCAGCTCGGCGAGGATGGCTGGGCTCGCACGCGCGGTCGGCCGCTAGCCATGGCGGCGGGTGCGGCGGTCCGGAGCGAGCTGCTGAGCGCGCTGTACACCGACGTGCAGTCTCCCGAGCGCGCGACGGCCCGCACGCGCCAGCTCGTGGTTGCCTCGGTGCGTCACCACGAGGCGCAGCACAAGCTCGACAAGGCGGAGTCACTCGCCTATCCGCTGTCGCTCGCGCGCATCCTCTCGGAGGGCAAGAACGAGGAGTTCGCGATCCGAGCGCGCTTCGAGCTGTCGGGCTACCTCGGTCAGATCGCGAGCGACACCTGGCTGCCGCAGCTGACGCTGTGGAGCCTGGCGCGCCACGCGTTTCGTCGCGGCGGCCCGCGGATCGAGGAGGCGTACGTCGCGGTGGTGGTCGTCGAGGGCCTGGCGCGACAGCTCGGAATCTCGTCGCAGGGGCCGGTCGTGCACGGAGGCGAGATCGATCGCGATCGGCTGGCCGCGCTGGCCGGTCCGCTGACGATGCACACCACGGTCGAGCTGCGATCGGCGGCGACCGCGCTGTGGGCCGAGCTGTTCGAGCAGCCGCTGACCCGGCTCTACGACTGACAGCAGCGCTTGTACTTCTTGCCGCTGCCGCACGGGCACGGATCGTTGCGGCCCGCAGTGACCACGGCTTTCGCGCGCGGCACCTCGCCATCGACGTAGAACCAGCGGTCTCCCGCCTTGCGAAACCGCGAGCGCTCGCGCTGCGCGAACGGCGATCCGTTGGTGATCCCGCGCGCGATGAACTCGACGATGCCCGTGTCGTCGGTCTCGGAGCCGCGCTCGGTGGCGAGGATCTCGAGACCCTGCCAGGAGGTCTCGCGCGACCACTTCGCGGCGGCCTCGGCCTTGAACCCGGCGCGCGTCGCCGCGTCATGGGTGGCGGCGACGTAGTCGATCCGGCCGCGCACGTAGGCGGTGTAGCGCGATCGCATCAGCGCGAGCGCGGTCGGGGCGGGTGCTCCGGCATGGAACACCGCGCAGCACCCGGGCTCGGGGATCCCGGACCCGCACGGGCAGGGCTCGATCTCGGACATGGCGGCCGCGACGGTAGCGTGGACCGATGCTCGTCGTCGCGCGCTGGTTACACGGTGCGAGGTGTCGGGCAGCTTGACAGCGCACGTGACGCGTATGTCGTGGCGCACTCCGGTCGGTCGAGGAGTTGCTACGGGCGGCCGATCCGTCGCAGATCTCTGCGATGGAAGCGCTGCCGTCTCCTGAGTCCCTGAGCCGAACGCAAAAGGTGTTCACGATGGTGGGCCTGCTGCTCGGCCTGCTGCTCGCCGCGCTCGATCAGACGATCGTCGCGACCGCCGGTCCGGTGATCCAGAAGGATCTCGCGATCGAGCCGGCGCTCTACGTGTGGATCACCACGGCGTACCTGGTGGCGTCGACGGTGCTGGTACCGATCTACGGCAAGCTCTCGGACCTGTTCGGGCGCCGCCGGATCCTGCTGATCGCGATCGGCATCTTCCTGCTGGGATCGCTGCTGTGTGGGCTATCTCAATCGGCGGGGCAGCTGATCGCGTTCCGCGCGGTGCAGGGCGTGGGCTCGGCGGGTCTGTTCACCAGCGCGTTTGCGGTGGTCGCCGACCTGTTTCCGCCCGCGGAGCGCGGCAAGTACCAGGGCATCTTCGGCGCCGCGTTCGGGCTGTCGTCGGTGATCGGCCCGCTGATGGGCGGCTTCATCACCGACCAGTTCGGCTGGCACTGGGCGTTCTTCATCAACCTGCCGATCGGTGCGATCGCGATCTTCTTCATCGCGACCCGGATGCCGCCGCTGCGCCGCGAGCACGAGGTGCGCCCCAAGCTCGATCTCGCGGGGGCCCTCGCGCTCGCCACGTTCGCGCTGCCGCTCCTGCTCGCGCTCTCGCTCGGTCACGCCGAGGGCGTGAGTGCCGGGGGCTGGACCTGGGGCTCGTGGCAGATCCTGTCGCTGTTCGGTCTCGCCGTGGTCGGCGCCGCATCGTTCGTGCTGGTCGAGCGCCGTGCGGCGAGCCCGATCATCGATCTGCGGCTGTTCGAGAACCGGACATTCGCGATCGGATCCGCCGCTGCGTTCGTCGCGGGCGCGGCGTTCCTCGGTGCGATCGTGTTCTTGCCGCTGTTCATGGTGAACGTGGTCGGGCTGTCGGCGACCAGCTCGGGCCTCACGACCACGCCCCTGACGTTCGGCATCGTGGCGGCCAACATCCTCGCCGGGCAGATGACCTCGAAGCTCGGCCGCTACAAGGGACTGCTCGTCGGATCGCTGGTGATCCTGGTCATCGGCTTCGCGATCCTCGTGCTCACGCTCGATCCCGATGCGACCCAGCTCGGCGTCAGCGCGAAGATGGTGATCCTCGGCATCGGCCTCGGTCCCGCGATCCCGCTGTTCACGCTGGCGATCCAGAACGCGGTCGCGCCGCCGCAGATCGGGGTAGCCACCGCCGCGGCGACGTTCTTCCGCCAGATGGGAGCCACCGTCGGCCTCGCGATCGTCGGCACCGTGTTCGCCACCTCGATCGGCACGGCGATGCAACAGCGGATGAGAGAAACCACGCGGGACTTCCCGCCGGCGATGCGCGCCCAGTTTGAGCGCCGCGCCGACGAACCGGCCGAGGGCGGCGGCCGCGCGATGTTCGATGCCACGCGGATCCAGGCGATGATCGATGCGAACCTCGACAAGGACCTCACGCTGCCGGCCGAGCGCCGAGCGCAGCTCAAGGCCGAGGCGCATGCGAGCATCGCGAAGGTCGGAGCGGCGTTCAAGCGCGCGTTCACCGATGCGCTGCTGAACGTGTTCCTGGTGTCCCTGCTGATCGCCGGGCTCGCCCTGGCGATCACCGTGTTCTTGCCGTCACTGCCACTTCGCAAGGCTCCGATGGGCGCGCGGCCGCCGCCATCGGAGTAAGATCACTCCCGTGAGCGGGAAGCGGCTTTCGCCCAGCGACGCGATGTTCCTCTACGGCGAATCGCGCGAGACGATGATGCACGTCGCCGGGCTGTTGCCGTTCACGCCGGCACCGGGCACGCCACCGGATCATCTGCGCGATCTGATGCACGAGATCCGCGAGGCGCCCGTCCACGGTCCGTGGAACCTCCGGCTCAGGTACCCCGACCTGCTGCGCAACCCGCTGCAGTCGTGGATCGAGGAGGACAAGATCGATCGCGAGTACCACGTGCGGCGCTCGGCGCTGCCGCGGCCCGGGGACGAGCGCGAGCTCGGCATCCTGGTGTCGCGGTTGCACGGCCACCCGGTCGACTTCCACCGCCCGCCGTGGGAGGCGCACCTGATCGAGGGCCTCGAGGGCGGGCGGTTCGCGCTGTACGTCAAGGTCCACCACAGCCTGGTCGATGGGTTCTCGGCGATGCGCGTGCTGTCGAATGCGCTATCGAGCGATCCCGACGACAGGCACCATCCGCTATTCTTCTCGGTGCCGCCGAAGATCCGGCCGCCCAAGCACGACAAGCCGAAGGAGCTCGAGAAGGTCGAGCACGACGGCGTCCTGTTCCCGGAGCTACTCGCCGCGGTCCGCGCGCAGTACGGCGCGAGCAAGACCGTCGTCAAGGCGCTGTTGAACGTGGTGCGCTCGCGACGGGCCAGGGACCACGAGCTGGTGTCTCCACTCGAGGCGCCACGCTGCATTCTCAACGCGCGGATCAGCCGCAGCCGGCGGTTTGCGACCCAGAAGCTCGAGACGGCGCGGCTCCGTGCAGTGGCCAAGGCCGCGAGTGGCACGCTGAACGACGTGATCCTCGCGCTGTCGGCGGGCAGCCTGCGCAAGTACCTCATCGAGCTCGATGCACTGCCGTCCGCGCCACTGGTGGCGATGGTGCCGGTGGCGGTGCGCACCAAGGACGACGAGGGCGGCGGCAACGCGGTCGGTGCGATCCTCGCCTCGCTCGCGACCGACATCGCGGATCCGGCGAAGCGGATCCAGACGATCGTGGCCTCGACGACGCACGCGAAGTCACAGCTGCAGGGGATGTCGAAGGCGGCGATCCTGTCGTACAGCGCGCTGCTCACGGCGCCGTCGATGCTGCAGATGATCCCATCGACCGCAGGTCACGTACGGCCCACGTTCAACGTGGTGATCTCGAACGTGCCGGGACCGGAACAGGCGCGCTACTTCCGCGGTGCGCGGCTCGAGGCGGCGTATCCGATGTCGATTCCGGTCCATGGCCAGGCACTCAACATCACGTGTAACAGCTACGCGGGCAGCGTGGGTTTTGGCTTCACCGGCTGCCGCGACACGGTCCCGCACCTCCAGCGCCTCGCGGTCTACTGCGGCGAGGCCATGGACGAGCTAGAGCACGCCTTGATGTGAGCCACGCCCATCCCAGCGACGGCGATCGCGATCGCGATGGTCGGCGCACTCGCCGACGCCGCGGGCCCGATCAATATCGTGGATGTGTTCCGGCGCGAGGCACGTTCGATGTAAAGCCCAAACCGCACACGGGCGGTGTGAGCCCGTGCATGGATCGCGCAGGGTCAGCGCTTCTTGGCGGTCGCGAGCCGGGTCTCGATCGCGCGGACCTCGCTCCGCGCGTCGGTGTGCGACGGCTGCTCCTCGAGAACGATCTGGAACTGGCGAAGCGCCTCGCGATCGCGCCCGAGCATGCGCTCGACGCGGCCGAGCAGCAGCCGCGCGCCGAGCGGCTTCGAGGAGCGATTGATCGCACGCTCGAGCGACTTGCGGGTCTCCGGCGCCGTCTTGTCCTTCTCGGTCGACGCGCAGAACTGCGCCCACGCGAGCAGTGCCGCGTAGTCGACATCGAGGGGCGCGAGCTCCACCGCGCGCTGGAAGTGGGCGACCGCCTCGTGCGGCTCGTCGCGCCGCAGTGCGGACTCGCCGCGGCGCACCGCCTCGGTGGCCGGATTGCTGCTGGTCTCCTCCCCGGTCTTGGTCCTCGGGGTGCTCGGCGCAGCACCCAGGATCGAGGTGATGTAGGCATCCCGCCGGATCGGATCGGTGAGCACGGAGAATGCGACGCCCATCGAGGTGAACAGCAGCTGCGCCTTGCCGGAGGAATCGTCGACATCGAGCTCCGCGATCTTGTCGGGATGCAGCTGACGCGCGAGGTTCAGGTACGCGGTGCGCACTGCCTCGATCGACGAGTCGAACGGAACGCCGAGCAACGCGAAGTGATCCGCACCTTGTTCGAGCAGGATCATCCGGGCTGCCACCAGGGCCGCGGTCCGACGTGCCGTGCTGGTCCTCGGGATCGCGGGGCCGGTCGGAGTCCGCGCCACCGCGGGACGCGTGCCCCCGGTGCTCGTGCGCGACACCGCAGGCTCCCCGGTACCGGTCCGCGAGACCACTGGCGTCGACGACGGAGCGCCACCGGGGCGCGGCGTGGTGATCCGGATCCCCGAAGCAGGCGTTGACGAGCGCGGCGGGCTGGTCGTGCCGGGGCGCTGTCGAGGGACCCCCGCCTCATCCGGTCCGTTCGCGGCGCGGCCCGCGCTCTTGGTCCGCGACTGGATCGGCGGCGTGGGCGACCGCACGGGAAACGGATTCTCGGTGGTGGTGCGCCCGGTGATCGGTGGTGTTGGCGAGCGCACCGGGAATGGATCCTCGGTGGTCGCGCGGTCGGGGCCGCTGATCGGGCGGCGCTGCAGGTCGTCGGCCATCGAGTACAGCCCGCTGACCGGGGGCGTGGGCGTTCGCATCGGGAACGCTTCCTGGGTGCCCGGCCGCCCATATCCGCCGGAGATCGGCGGCGTCGGGGTCCGTAGCGGGAACCCATCATCGGTCATGGTGCGCGGCGGTCCGGACCCGGGGACGGGTTTGTGGATCGCGGGCACCGTCGCCGCTCGCGGCAACGCCGGCGCATCGGAAACCTGACACGCTCCGCACGCGAACAGGGCATAGACCACGGCCTGCACCATGCGTGGATCGATGTCGCGATGCGCCGCTTCGAGCTCGTGGAGGCTCGTGCCCGCGCGCAGCTCGACGAGCACCGTCCGCTCGGCATCGCTGAATCCGAACCGATCGATCACGTCCACCGCATCCGGGCGGAGCTGGAAGTAGGCGCCGAAGTGGCGCAGCCCGCCGGTCAATCGTTGCTCGGAGAGATACCGGCGGGCGCCGAGGTAAACGATCGAACGCACATCGATGCCGGATCCCGGGGCGATCGGGATCGTGATCTCGTCCTCGACGGTGAACTCGGCATCCTCGACCGAGAATGTCCGCGCCGCGCGCTGGGCGATCAGCTTGCTGCGCAGGGTCTCGACCTGTCCCGACGACAGCCGCGCCATCTCGGCGACAACGTCGACATCGTCGTGAGCCGGCTGCGCGGCGATCCGGCGCGCGATCGCAGCGACCTGGCTCGACGACACGAGGTGATTGGTCAGCGCCACGCGAGGCGCCGAGTCCGCGGCGTTCGGTGACCACGCGCCGACCACGACGCCGAGATCGAACGCGATCGCGTAGTCCTTATCCTCCGCGCGCACGAGCAGCTGGCCCGTGAGACCGCGCAGTCCGAGTGCGCCGAGGGTCTGCCCCCACGGCCGGTCGCGCACTTGACCTTGCACCAGAACACCCACGCAGGCTCGACGCTCCCCGAATTCGGCGGCATGCGCAAGCACCTAAATGCTCGTCTTGCCTCGCAGATCCTGACCGATGACCGGAATGATCAGTGACGGTTGTGTCGCGGAGCTCGTCGGGCCCGCCGAGGCCGCCGACACCCCGGTCCGGAAATTCCTTGGATCGAATCGCGCAGCGGGGCGTTTGCGCCCTCTCATGCGGAAGTCTCAGCGGATCCTCGCACTGCTCGTTCCTTTGCTGCCCACCGCGGCATCAGCCGATGAGGACGAGGCGCCGCCGCTCTCGATCTATGGCTCGGCGCGGCTCGACATCCTCGCGGACGACTCGCGGATGTCCAACATCGAGGCGCCGCTGTTCGTCGAGGCCGAGCCCCGCGACGACCGAATCGGCGAGCTGACGATGACACCGCGCTTGTCGCAAGTGGGCCTCGGGATCGACGAGTGGCAGTTCGACGGCAGGGGCGCGTACCTGGGCGAAGGCAAGCTCGAGGTCAACTTCGGCGGCGGTGCTGGAACCAACGTGATCCGGCTGCGCCACGCGTACGCCACGGTCACCGTGAAGCATCGGTTCGAGATCCTCGCCGGCCAGACCTGGGACCTGATCTGACCGCTGTATCCGACGGTGCAGAACGATACCCAGCTGCTGTTTGCCGGCAACACCGGCGATCGGCGGCCACAGCTCCGGCTCTCGGCGTTACCGGTCAACAACGTGCGGATCGCGATCGCCGCGGCCGCGTCGGGGTCCCTTGATCAGAGCGATCTCGACGGTGACGGTCAGGTGGACGGCATCGCCTCGGGTACGCCGATGCTGCAGGGCCTGATCGAGCTGCGCGAGCCGACTCACCGCGGCCGCATGATCCTGCTCGGCATCTGGGGCCACATCGCGCGCGAGCAGCTCGCCAATGGCACGCGCTATCCCTCGCGATCGATCGGCGCGCACATCCAGGTGCCGGCTCCGATGGTGACGTGGAGCGCGGAGATCTACGCCGGCAGCAACGCCTCCGATATCGGCGGTGGGTGGGGCAGGTCGTGAACCCGATGATCGGCCACGCGGTGCGATCATTCGGCGGCTGGACCGAGCTCGGTGCCGAGTATCTGTACTGGAAGACCCAGTACCGCGCTCTCAGCCCGGGCGTCGCGAACCGATTCGATCTTCACCTCAGCGTGCTGTTCTAGGTCGTTCTAGGTCCACCTGGACGGAGCCTGCCCACGGCGCGTGGGAGCATCGGGGCGCTGGCTCGCTTTGGATCGCGACGATTGGCCACGAAACCCAGCCGGTCGGTCCCTGCGCTACTTGCTCGGGATTCGATCCTGGTGCGGACCGGCACTTGCTGATCAGCCCACTTGGTGGTTCGATGGAAGCGTATGGGGTGCCTCTGCTGTGGTGCGGGCCTGGAAGTGGGCGCGTTGTGCCGTACCTGCGCGCTCGAGGTCGCGCCGTGTGACGGGCTGATCGCCGATCACCTCCGGTCCACGGTCGACGCGACGGCAGCCGAGGCGTGGGTCGTCGATGGCTTTGGCGCGGCGCATGCGCTCGCGGCCAAGACTGGCATCGGCCGCAATCAGGACGGCGAGATCGTGATCCTCGCGACCTCGGTCTCGCGCGAGCACGCCGAGCTGAAGCACGGCGAGGGAGGCTGGAACGTTCGCGACCTGGGAAGCCGGAACGGCACCTTCGTGGACGGCACCCGCGTGGCCGGACGCGTGCAGCTACCGCCGCGCGCGCTGCTCAAGATCGGCGATGTCGCGATGTGGTTTCTGACCGAGGTCGAACACGAGCCCGCATCGCCGCAGTCGATGGCGACCGGCAGCGTCGCGGGCGGGCTGGTCCGGTTCCTGACGTCGCAAGCTGCGGTGGAGTTGTGCCTCGTCGGCGCCAGCGACCCGACCACCGGGGGCTCGCTGCTGAGCCGGTCGACGGGCACCGAGAACTGGACCGAGCACAGCTTGCCGAAGCTGGAGTTTCAGCTGCTGCGCTCACTGTGCGCGAAGGCGATCGAGGAAGCAGGGTCGCCGTCGGCGGTGCGTGGGTGCGTTGCTACCAAACAGCTCGCGCGTGACCTTCCGTTCCAGTCGAAGTACGCGAACGAGGAGAACGTGCGCCAGGTCGTGCGTCGCCTGCGAGGCTTGCTCGGCGAGCTCGGTGTCGAATCGATACTCGCCGTCGCGCCGGGCCGCGGCTACTACCTCGCCAGTGCCGTCAGTGCCGGTGGCGCAGATCGACGGTGAGCTTCTGGATCGGGGTGGCATCCGGTTCGATCGCGACGTGATCGACCTGCGAGCACGAGAACATCCATGCGTCGATCGCGACGGACGCGATCGTGAGAACGCCGACCACGATCGCGAGCACCCACGACGACAACCACACGATCGTCGCTGCCAGACCCACGCTGGTGAGCGCGACGAGCCAGAGCGTTCGCGAAACTGCCGTCATCTCCCGCTACGTCAGGGATAGCGACGGTCCCGGCAGCCGGCACGCGCATCACGGGTTTCTCACCTGGGGCGCTTGCCGAGGTCGACCTGGACGGTCGTGGTCGGTTGCTCGGTGATGCTCGCAGGTGGCCGCGGAGCGATGAAGCCACGCCAGAACGCCCGCGCATCGTCGACGGTCCAATCTGGTTCGCGCGGGATGGCCTCGAGCGCGGCCGCCAGCTCGGTCGCGGATGCGTAGCGCGCGCTGGGCGGCTTCTCGAGACATTTCATGATCACGTCCTCGAGCTGACGAGGCACGCGGATGTCGACGAGCTGCGACGGCGGGGTCGGCGGCTTGGTGACGTGCGCGAGGCACAGGTCGACGTCGTTCTTGCCCTGGAACACCTCGCGGCCGGTGAGCAGGTAGTAGCCGACGCAGCCGAGCGCGTAGAGATCCGCCGCGGGCCCGACCGCTGTCGGATCGGTGATCTGTTCGGGCGCGATGTACGCGGGCGTGCCGAGCACCACGTGACTCGTCTCGCCGCTGCCGTGGGTGAAGTCCTTGACCAGGCCGAAGTCGACGACCTTCGCCACATCGGGCATCCCTCCGCGCTGGCACAGGATGATGTTCGCCGGCTTGATGTCGCGATGGATCAGCTTGCGGTCGTGCGCTTCCTGTAGCGCGCCGCACACCTGGCCGAGGATCTGGATCACGCGTGTGGAAGGCAGCTTGCCGTACCGGCTCACCAGCTGCGCGAGATCGATCCCGTCGAGGAACTCCATCGCGTAGTAGAAGACACCGTCGGCGCTGCGGCCGTAGTCATAGACGGCGACGGTGTTGGGATGGGTGAGCTGGCTCATCTCCTGGACCTCGCGCTCGAACCGGTCGAGGTTCTCGAGCCCGAGCTCGGGCCGCAGCAGCTTCACCGCCGTGGGACGCACGAGCAGCCGGTGCTTCGCGTGATACACTTGGCCCATCCCGCCCTGACCGATCTGGCGGCCGAGCGTGTACTGGCCGAGCTGCGCGGCCTCGGTGGCCGCCTGCCGCAGTCCGTAGATGATCTCGGATCCGGTGGTCGCGATCACGATCGAGATCGCGGAGAGCAGGAACCCGCCGACGATGAACGCGACCGGCGGGAGGTTGGGATCCTGGCGGCCGATCGCGCCGAGGAACACGCCCGCGCCGACCACGGGGAGAAACGTCACGGTCGACATGATCGCGGTGCGCCGCGTGCTGCTTGGCACGACCAGCGCGCGCATGAACACGTTGAACCCCGCGAAGACGATCGAGGTGTAGGCCGCCGGCGGAAAGTCGTACTGCGCCGCCGCGGCGGCACCGAACGAGAGGCCGATCGTGATCGCGTACGCGAGATCGATCCCGAACATGCCCTCGAGCGTGAGCTCGCGACGCACCAGCACGACGCGCCAGATGATCGCCATCACCGCGAGCATCGCGATCGCGCCGGCGAACACGTAGGTCCACAGCGCGGGCTTCTGATCGAGGACGAACTGGTAGGTCAGCATCAGGAACACGATCAGGGCCACGAACGCCCAGAACATGATCTTCGAGTAGACGTTCAGCCGCGCCTGCAGCGACGAGCGCGCTTCTTCGTCGGTGGATGCCTCTCCGCCGAGGCGGCGCTTGGTCTGCGCAGCGAGCCGCGTGGAGCGCTTCGGCTCGGCCACGAGGTCACGGTACCCGGATCTGCCAGCGCGCGTGCCCGATCGCGCGGCTGTACGCGCGGCAGAGCGTCCTCGGGCTGGCCTGACCGCGCCAGGGTTTGCCAGATCGCGTGCGGCATCGTTCGGCGATCACGCGGATCTCACGGCACCGAACTGGCCATCTCACGTGGTCAGGCCGCACAACAGGTGCAGATGGTCCGACCACTGGTTTCCCTGCTCGCCCTGCTCGCGCTCTCGCGCGCGGCCGCAGCGGACCCGACCGCGGATGGGCCGATCGAGGACGGCGCCGGCTCCGCGCGCAAGCGAGACCACACGCCGATGCAGATCCTGCGCGGGCCGTTTCAGACGTCGCGGCTGTTCGCGATGCCCACCGCCGATGTGATCGGCGCCTACATGCTGAGCATCTCGGGCGATGGCAGCCTGCTCCAGCACACCGGCCTCCTGACCTCGGCGGGCGTGCTCGCCGCGGGCTTTGGTGATCTCGCGCAGCTTGAGTATCGCCACAGCGCCGCGATCAGCATCACCGGGGTCAACGCGCCGCTGCCTGGCGTGGGCGTGCAGATCAAGATCCCGATCCCCGAGTACCCCAACGTCCCGGTGTTCGGCGTCGCATTCCGGCTCGGCGTGCCGCGCACCGAGGTGTTCGGCGGCACCGATGTGATCGAGACCGTCACCGACCTCTACCTCGTCGGACGCTGGAGGTTCTCCGCGTTCGACTGGCTGACGCTGCACGGCGGTACCCGGATCTCGAGCGCGAAGATCGAGCTGTCCGGTGACCATGCGGCGTCACCGATCAAGAAGACGTTGTGGTTGCCGACCGCCGGCTACGACATCCGGATGAATCCGTCGGCGCGGATCGTCGGCGAGATCGCGCTCGCGCCGCAGTTCCGCTGGGAGCCGGGGAGCGAGGCCGCGCCGACGGTCGGGTACGGCCTGCTCGGCCGCCTCGGCATGCGCTGGGCGATCATTCCGTCGATCATCCTCGACGGAAGCATCGGGTATCAGCTCGAGGTTGCGAACGCCGCGCCGGCCACCGGGCCGGACGCGGTCGTGCAATGGGACATCCGGCTCGGTGCCGAGGTGTTCGTCCCGTGGGGTGCGCTTGCCTGCCGCGCCGCCGGGGTGTTCTGCGATTAGCGCGCGGGCGCGCCGAGGAGTCCAGCTATGAAGCGAATTAGTAGTCTCATCGTCACGTCGGTGGTCATCACCGCCGCGATCGCCCGGGCACAACCATCTCCGGTCGATCCTGCAGGGCAGGGCAGCGCAGCCGGCTCGGGAACCGATGCTCCAGGTGGCGCGCAGATCGGAAGCGGCGGAACGACCGCCGACGTGCCGCTGACGATGCCACCGGATCAGCCCGCCGACCCGTACGCGAACCAGCCCGCGGTGGAGATGCCGAAGCACAAGATCACGCCGCACGGGCCGATCAACATGCCCGAGGTGCTGACCACGCCGACCGGCTGGCTGCTGCCCGCCGCGGTGCTGTACTCGCGCACCTCGATCGACACCGGCGGCGGCGTGACCTCGGACTCGCGGGTCGGCCTCGGTGACGTCGCCGAGTTCGGAATCGCGACCACCGATGCGGTCCGCGAGCGCGACACCGCGGCCGACAAGCAGGTCGATCGGATCCAGCCGTACGTGACCGCATCATTCCGGCTGGGCGTCTCCGAGGACCGACTGTTCGACCAGCAGCCGGGCGTCACGCTCGGGTTTCGCAAGTCGTTCGAGCGCAACCACAACGGGTTCAAGAGTCGGATTGCGGAGCTGACCCTGGTGATGAGCAAGCATCTCGGTGACAAGGCCGCGATCCACGTCGGCGGCGCGTTCTGGGATGCCTCGCTCGAGGGTCAGCTCGACGAAGCTGGCGACACGCACCGCGAGATCACGTTCCACGATGGGCCGACGAGGGCGCAGCTCCGCGCGTTCGGCGGCATCGAGGTCCGGCCGCTGCCGCGCTCGCAGATCCTCTTGGACCTCGGGTGGTCGCCGGAGTTCTGCTACCACTGCACCGACGATGCTGACAAGATCAAGCTGCGTCCGACGCTGTCGTGGGGCGTGCGCTACGCGGTGACGGACTTCATGAACCTCGAGTCCGGCGTCCGCGTGCCTGACATCGCATCGGCGAACCTGCTCGATGCGCAGATCTTCGGCCAGGTCACGTTCACGTCGTGGGCACTGCGCCGCGCGGTCGACAGCCTGAAGTAGCGGAACAGCGAAGCACCCACCGTGAATCGCATCGCGACCATCTTGCTCGGTGTGCTCGGGATCATCGTCCCGCGCGCCGCCGCCGCCGACCCGGTCCTCGGCCGCGTGCTGACGGCGCCTACGGCGTGGCTGCCGGCACAGGGCGGTGTGGTGGGGACCGCCGGCGTCGATCGCCGCGGCGATGGCAGTCTCACGCTCGCGTACGGTCTCGGGATCGCGAGCATCGAGCTCGGCACCGATACCGATGTTCGCGGCTGCACGGCCTGCGATGGCGATCTCAAGGGCGAACCGCTGCGGCTCGGTCGTGCTGCGTTCCGGCTCGGCGCCCCGCAGGACGCGTGGTTCCCCGGGATGCCGGCGGTGGTGCTCGGGGTCCGCAACACGTTCGCTGCGCATGGCCACACGTTCGGCGGCGCGCGCGTGACCGATGCGTACCTGGTCGGCAGTCGCGTGCTCGGTCCAATCCGGCTCCATCTCGGTGCCGCGGTGAGCGATGCTGGCTATCAGCAGGTGTCGCTCGGGCCCACGCTCCGCCCGTTCGCCGGCTTCGAGTGGACGCCGTCGCCGTATCCGAAGACCTCGGTGCTCGGCGACGTGATGTGGGTTCCACGGATCGCGACCGATCGAGTGGAGCTCGAGTGGGTCGCGGGGTGGGGCGTGCGCTATCAGGCCCTGAACTGGGGCTCGATCGAGCTCGCGGTGCGTCATCGGCAGGACGAGGGGCTGCAGGAGAGCACGGTGCTGGTGCGGGTGAATGGGGTCTGGAACGCGTCCCGCCAGGACGCGAAGCGATGATCCCGAAACATCGCCCGCTGGCACCGATGAAAAGCGGCCGAGCGGGTACCTCTAGAGCAAAGCCACTCGTCGGCCGGCGGTTGCGGTTGCGGCGCGGTAACGTTGCGGTACGCCGCGCAAGCGCCGGTCGGCGAGTTCGACCGGTTCCCGCGGTCTCCGCGCGCAACTGCCGCGACCACCGCGATCGCTCGTCGAACCCTAGCGAAGCTGGAGATCGCGTGCACGGTCGGCACGCCAGGTGTCGAGCTCGGCGGTTGTTACCCGACCGTCGTGATGCAGCGTCCAGTTGAGGCACGCGATGACATCGTCCGGATCCTCGATGCCGATGCCGAGCCGGATCAGCCGATCGATGCCGGCACGCGCCACTTGCTCCGCCGGCGTGAAGTACTCGGAGACGGTCTTGTGGTGGTTGACCTTGGTTGGCAGGCCATCGAATGACAGCGCGTAGCGCGGCACACCGCACGAGACCAGGACATCCGCGATGTGCCGATGCCGGAGCTCGTCGGCGCCGCGTACCCGGAACGAGACGATCGAGCCGTGCCGCACGTAGTCCCGCGCGATCACCGCGGCATCGGGATGATCGGGCAGCGATGGGTGACACACGTGCTCGATCGTCGGGTGCCGCGCGAGGAAGCTGGCCACCCGCGTGGCCGACGTGCAGCGCCGCGCGTGGACCTCGACCGCGGCGGGGATCCCGGCAGCGATCCGACGCGCGCGTTCGTCATCGAGGATCCCGCCACGCATCGCGATCAGATCCATGAGCTGGTTGCCGAGCTCGGCATCGTTGGTGGCGACGTAGCCGCCGAGCGCGGTGTCCTGCCCACCGAGTGCCTTGGTCAGGCTGCCGACCACCACGGTCGCTCCCTGGTCGAGCAGCGGCCGGCGGAACGCCCATGGCGTGGCGATCGTCCCGTCGATCACGAGGTGCGCGCGGCCGCAGGCGGCCTTCAGCGCGCCGATATCCTGCGCGCGCATCAGCGGATTGGTGAAGGTCTCGGCGAACACGAACCGGGTATTGCCGCGCACCGCCGCCGCCACGGCCTCCGGATCGCCGTCGTCGACGAACGTCAGCTCGGCACCGACGCGCTTGGCGACCCACTCGAAGTAGGTCTTCGCCTTGTTGTAGATCTGGCGGAGCACCACCGCGTGACTGCCGGGCACGAGCAGCGCATCGGCCACCAGTGCCGTGGCCTGCATCCCGCAATCGGTGACCACTGCGCACCGCGCATGCTCGATCGAGCGGAGCGCGGCGATCAGCTCGGAGGTGCCGGGCGTGCCGTAGCGCGCGTAGAGGTGCGGCAGCTCGGACCACGCGCCCTCGCCGGCGATCAGGAACTCGGACTTGGCCTCCTGCCACGCCACGACGTTCGGCGAGCCGAGCAGGTCGCGCTGGATCGTGCGGCGCTCTGGGTGCAGCCACGCCACGCCGTCGGCGCGCGCGTGGGCATCGAGCGCATCGTGGAGCTCGCGCGTAACCGCGGCCATCTCGGCATACGGCGGGCGCTCGGCCGGGCAGCTTGCAGGATCGAGCCAGCGGGCGATCATTCCGCGATCCCGAGCCACAGGGTCTGCTCGACGCGGCCGAGCTCGCGCAGCTGATCGACGACCGCCGCGATCTGCGCGTCGTCGCTCGGCGAGATCACGAAGGCGTGATGGGTCACCAGCGGCTCGCCGCGCGCCGCGTGGTTCTGGACGCTGAGCCCGCCGTGGCGGATCAGGCTGTCGATCTTGCGCTGCAGCCCCGGGTGCGGCTCGGCGGTGACCCGCAGGTAGTGGCGGCGCGGTGGCTGCGCTACCGGCGTCACCCGGCGCGGCTCGGGCCACTGCACCGAGTTGTCCTGTGCGAGGTCGATCAGGTCGCCGAGCACGGCGGTGGCGGTGGGCAGCGCCCCCGCGCCCTTGCCGAACAAGCTGAGATCACCCGATGCGGAGTTTCGCATGTACACGGCGTTGTACTCCTCCTCGACCGAGGCGAGCAGGTGCCAGTCGGGGAGCAGCAGGGGCTCGACCGCGGCGACCAGGCCGGTGGGCACCCGCGCGCAGTGCGCGATCAAGCGGATCCGGAAGCCCATCGCCTCCGCCAGATCACAATCGGCGGGCCACAGCTCGCCGATGCCCCGCACGCTGAGCGCATCGGGCGGGACCCACGCGCCGAACGCGCGGTAGACGAGGATCGACAGCTTCGCCGCGGCATCGAGCCCGAGCAGATCGGCCGACGGATCCGCCTCGGCGAACCCCTTCGCCTGCGCCTCGAGGATGGCGCGATCGAGCGGCAGCTCGTCCTGCTCCATGCGCGTGATGATGTAGTTGCAGGTGCCGTTGACGATCGCCATCAGGCTGTCGACCTCGTCGGCGCGATGCGAAAGGTGACGGATGATCGGAATGGCGGCCGCGGCCGCCGCCTCGCACAGAAGCGGCGTGCCGGTGCGCTGCGCGAGGACGCCGAGCTCGGCGAGCTTCCTGGCGAGCAGGGCCTTGTTCGCGGTGACCACGGGCTTGCCGGCGGCGAGTGCGGCGGTGACCGCGGCCTCGACAGCATGGCCGCCAGCGACCTCGACAATCACGTCGACCTCGGGATCCGCGATCAGCTCGATCGCACGCGTGGTGATCGGGATGCCCGCGGCGAGCGGCCCGCGCGGCTTTGCCGGATCGCGCACGCAGATCCGCGTGACCTTGAACCGCACGCCGTAGCGCTCCGCACACGCGGCAGCCTGCTTGTCGAGCAGCTCGAGCACGCCGCCACCGACCACGCCGCAGCCGATCATGCCGATCCGGATCTCGCGGAGCGGCCGGGCACCCACGCCCTCGAACCGCGCCTTCGACGGAGCGGCCTTCGCGAACACGCCGGCATCCCGCAGCAGGAGCGCGAGCCGATCCTGATCCGCGAGGAACGCATCGTGCCCGAACTCGGAGTCGAGCTTCCACAGCGAGCAGGTGGCGCCCACCGCCTGCAGCTCGCGATACAGCTCGTTCTGCAGGTGATACGGGAACAGCAGATCACCCGGAACGCCGATCACCACGACCTCGGCCGTCACCCGCCCGAGTTCCTCGCGGACGGCGGCCTGATCCGCACCGAATCGACAGCGGTCGATCGCTTCGCTGAGCAGCAGGAACGTCCGCACCGGGAACCTCGCGGCGAACCGCGCGCCATGATGCTCGAGGTAGGCGGCGACCGGCGGGCTGGCGAGCCCGGGTCCGAGCACGCCGAACCGGGTGTCGAGCTCGTCGCGCCCACGATAGGTCAGCATGCCGAGCTGGCGTGCGCGTGCCATCCCGGTCGCGACATCACCGGTTCGCAGGCCATCCTTGACCAGCTCGCGCTGAAGATGGCGGGTCGCGGTGCCCCAGCCATCGGGCCGCAACCCGGCGCTGATCGTGACCAGCCGCGCGCACCTCTGCGGATGGCGCGCAGCGAACGCGATGCCGACGAGCCCGCCGAGGCTCGCACCGAGATAGGTCGCCGGTGTGGTGCAGCCGATGCCGTCGAGCCACGCGGCGATCAGATCGGCGAGGCCGAGCGCGGACAGCGCGGGAATCGGGCCGTCATCGAACGCCTGCCAGGTCGAGCCGTTGCCCGGCCAGCACGGGCACAGGATCGTCGTCGTGGTCGGATCGATCAGCTCGGCGCCGTGCAGCGCGGGCCACCACGGATCGGTGGCGGTCGCCGCATCGCCGAACGGGAACGGCGATGCCGTGATACCGCCAACGACGATCACCACGGGTGCGGTCCCGATCGGCGCGCCGAGCACGTACCCGCCGAGCACCACGTTCGCGAGCGCGTGCCCCTCGACGACCATGCCATCGCGGCGGACTTCTTCCCGGCGCGGGTGATACGACGAGCCGGTGGCGGGGAGGGCTGCTATCGCGGACATGCGTCCGGGATGCTAGATCAAAAATCCGGGCGACGGCAGGCTGAACAAACCTCGACGAGCGCTAGCGAGCCGCGAAACTGCCCGGCCCGGGTGGTGTCTCGCTGCTACGATGAGGGTCCATGGCAAAGAGCAGCCCGCTCGCCCATAGTCCGACGCTGGTCTCGTCACCGACCCAGGATGCCGCGGGGACGGACCGGCTCGCGCCGAACGCGGCCGTGGGCGAGTACCTGATCGAGCGGTTTCTCGGGGCGGGTGCGATGGGCGAGGTCTACGCCGGCGTGCAGCCGGTGATCGGCAAGAAGGTCGCGATCAAGATCCTGAAGCAGGAGGTCGCCGCATCGAAGGATGGCGCGGAGCGGTTTAAGCGCGAGGCGCGCGCGGTGAACCAGATCGATCACCCGAACGTGATCGACATCTTCTCGTTCGGGCGCCTCGACGATGGCCGGCTGTATCTCGTCATGGATCTCGTCGAGGGCCGCTCGCTGCGCAAGGCGCTCGCCGAAGGGCCGCTCGAGATCACGATCGCGCTCGCCATCCTCGAGCAGATCGCAGGAGCCCTTGATGCCGCGCATGCGCGAGGCGTCGTGCACCGCGATCTCAAGCCGGACAACGTGATGCTCGGCGCCGGCGACAAGGTCTACGTGCTCGATTTCGGGCTCGCGAAGCTGCTGGATCCCGACGCCAGCGTGCCACCCGCCTCGGTGCTGACGGGGCAGGGAACCTGGCTCGGCACGCCCGGATACATGGCGCCGGAGCAGTGGAGCGCAGATGGGGCAGGGCCGGCATCGGATCGCTACTCGCTCGGTGTGGTCGCGTTCGAGCTGCTCAGCGGCAGCTTGCCGTTCCAGGCGCCAACGCTACCGAAGATGATGGAGCAGCACTTCCGGGCGAAGGTCCCGGCGCTGTCGACCAAGGGTGCCATCGCGACGAGCTCGAAGTTCGATCCGGTGGTCAGCCGCGCGATGGCCAAGGAGCCCGATGCGCGGTTCGCGACGGCGCGCGACATGGTCGATGCGCTGCGCACGGTGGCGAGTGGTCCCGCGAGCTCCGCAACACCCTCGCGGCGCGGGTGGGTGCCGGCGGCGGCGGGCGTTGGCGTGCTCGCACTCTCGATCGCCGCGGTGCTGGTGGTGCGCGGCGACGACCGCGCGCAGACCACGAGGGATCCGCGGCCCTCCGCGTCGCCGCTCGCTGGTCGCGTGCGCGTCGAGATCATGTCGTCACCCGCGGGTGCCGAGGTCTACCGCGATGGAGGGCTCGTCGGGCGCACGCCGGCGACGCTGGATCTCGCGCCCGGCGCCGATCTCGTGTTCCAGATCCGCAAGCCCGGCTACAGCACCGCGCGCCATGCGATGCGGATGCCGGAGGCCGACACCGCGCTACCGGTGTTCGAGCTCGCCGCGATCAACGGCTTCGAGGGCGTCTGGCAGCTTCCGACGAAGGAGCTGCGGCAGTTCAAGCGAGCCGGCGAGAAGATCGAGGTGTCCAAGCTCGAGAGCGTCACGGGCACGCCACAATTCTTTCGCCACTACGAGCTGCTGCCCGCCGAGGGTGGCGTGGCGTTCGGCACTACCGAGGATCTCGTGGATCCCCGCGCGCCGTACGATCCGGCCTGTCATATCCCGCACAAGGTCGAGTACCAGTACGATCCCGAAACCGATGCGCTGATCGTGCGGCGCGAGCGAGTCGCGGTCGACTTCAACGAAGGGCACTGCGTCATCGTCAGCTCCGCGCTGGGCGCCGCGCAGCCGCTGATCCGTGTCGATCGCGGTGCGCTGGATGCGCGCGAGACGATGGCGCCGGTCGGTCGTCCGCCGACGAAGGCGTCGAACGATTCGCTCGATAACGTGCTCGACCGCGGCAAGAAGGATGCGAGCGCGCAGAAGACCGTGCAGGACCGACCGATCGATCAGAACAAGCTGGACGCGATCGACGCGAAGCTGCGGAATTCCACGAAAGCCAGCGTGAACAAGCCAACGGCGAAGACCAAGCTCGCGCCGCAGGGGCTGTCGAAGCAGGACGCCGGGTCGAATGGCGCACCGAACCTCCTCTCACAGCAGGAGGTGGTCCCTCCACCGACAAAGCAACCCAGCTCACCGGCTAACGCCTCGAAACAGCGCGGCGACTCGCAGATGGCACCTCAGCAAGCGTCGCCATCGCAGTAGCTCCCAAAAACTGGGAGCCGAGATCCACTGCGCCGAACGTGGGATGGCATCCGTGCGCGGATCTGGATACGATCAGGAGTGGTGGAGGCCGAGGAACTTCGTGCGCGACAGCTGCTCCTCGACATGCAGGATCAGCTGAGCCGCGCTCCGTTCGAAGCGCTGGGCCTGATCCCGAGCGCGACGGCAGCAGATATCCGGAACGCGTTCCTGACGAAGACGAAGCAGTTCCATCCGGCGCGGTTCGGGCGGATGGCGGCCGACATCCAGCGGCTGGCCAACGAGGTGTTCCTGGCGCTGCGCGCCGTGCACGATACGATCGTGCGTGCGAAAGCACCGGTACCGCGTCCGACGGGCCCGATTCCGACGTTGTCGTCGCGGCCGGGGGGCACCGGCGTCGGGGCGGCACCGCAGCAGCGTTCGCTGTCCGGACCGTCGATGAGCGCGCGTCCATCGGCGGTCCAGCCGGTGCCTCAGCGAGCGCCGAGTCTACCTCCGCAGGTCGGGCAGCGGCCCCCGATGGTGGCACGTCCAGGGACAGGCCCCGTCGCACAGGGGCGTCCGCCGACGCAGCCGACGCGCACGCTCGACGACCAGGTCACCCAGCCGCTGCCGGTGCGCCCTGGGCAACCTGCGCGGTCTGCACCCCCGGTCGCGGGTGCGAGCCCGCCGGTTCGACCGCTGGGCACGGTAACACCGGCAGGCGGGGTGGCGCAGGTCGATCGGGAGGTCGCAACGATTCTGGAGCTGATCGCACAGACCCAGCTTGCTGCCGCGAAGCTCGCGCTGGAAACCCTGGTCGCGCGCAAGCCGCAGGTGGCCAGGAATCAGGCGCTGCTCTCGTTCGTCAAGGGCCGCATCGCCCAGCTCGACAGGCGCAGCGACGAAGCGCGCGTCGAGCTTCAGGACGCGCTGCAACTCGATCCCGATCTGCAGCTCGCCAAGAGCGCGCTCGCCGAGCTGTTCACTCGCCGAAGATAGGTATACTGACCGCGAGCGATGGGGCGCGTCATCGGCATCGATCTGGGCACCACGAACTCGTGCGTGGCAGTCCTCGAAGGCGGCGAAGCCACCGTCATCCATAACCAGGAGGGCGGGCGGACCACCCCCTCGATGGTGTCGTGGAACGCCGATGGCGACGTCGTGGTGGGCGCTGCGAGCAAGCGGCAGATGATCACCAACCCGCAGCGCACCGTGTTCGGCGCGAAGCGGCTGATCGGGCGCAAGGCGACCGAGCGCACGATCCAGGAAGTCTCGACGCGGCTGCCGTACAAGGTGATCGCGGCGAAGAACGGAGATGCCTGGGTCGACATCGCCGGCACGCCGCGGTCACCGCAGGAGATCTCCGCCCACGTGCTGGCGAAGATGAAGCGCGTCGCCGAGGACTACATCGGCGAGACGATCACCGAGGCGGTGGTCACCGTCCCGGCGTACTTCGACGATGTCCAGCGCCAGGCAACCAAGGATGCCGGCGCGATCGCGGGGCTGACGGTCCGCGCGATCCTGAACGAGCCCACCGCGGCCGCGCTCGCGTACGGCGTGCACCACCAGCACAACCAACGGCTCGCAGTGTTCGACCTCGGCGGCGGCACCTTCGATATCTCGATCCTCGCGATCGAGAATGGCGTGTTCGAAGTGCTGGCCACGTTCGGCGACACCACGCTCGGCGGCGATGACTTCGACGGCGTGATCATCGACGTGCTCGCCGATGACTTCCAGGCCGAGCACGGCATGAATCTGCGAGCGGACTCGGTCGCGCTGCAGCGGCTCAAGGAAGCCGCGGAGCGCGCGAAGATCGAGCTGTCATCGGCGATGACCACCGACGTCAACTTGCCGTTCATCGCGGCCGGTCCCGCGGGGCCGATCCACTTGATGCGCGAGATCGATCGCGGCCAGCTCGAGCGGGCGTGCAAGTCGCTGCTCGATCGGCTCGAGGCGCCGTGCGTGAAGGCGCTGCGCGATGCGCACTGCTCGCCGGCGGATATCGATCAGGTGCTGCTGGTCGGCGGCATGACGCGGATGCCGGCAGTGCAGGAGCGAGCGGTCTCGATCTTCGGCAAACCAGCGAGCAAGGGCGTCAATCCGGACGAGATCGTGGCGATGGGCGCGGCCGTGCACTCGGGGATCATGGGCGGCGAGCTCCAGGAGGTCGTGCTGCTCGACGTCACGCCACACGACATGGGCGTGAAGGTCGCGGGCGACAAGATGTCCGTCGTGATCACCGCGAACACCAGCATCCCGACGCGGGCCAAGAAGGTGTTCGCGACCACCGAGGACAATCAGACGTTCGTCGCGATCGAGATCTATCAGGGCGAGCACGAGGCCGCGTCGCGCAACCGCCGGCTCGGACGGTTCGTGCTCGGCGATCTACGCGCCGCGCCGCGTGGCCAGACCAAGGTCGAGGTCAGCTTCACGATGGACGCCGATGGCATCCTCGAGATCGCCGCGGCCGAGATCGGAACCGGCCAGGCTGCGAGCGTGACGATCGAGGCGGCCAGCGGGCTCACCGCAGAAGAGATCTCGCGGCTCGGCAACCGGCTCGGCGCGCAGCCTCACTGAGCGTCACGCGCGCCGGGCAGGCACGTCGCCAGTATCCAGGAGTCACGTCGCAGAATCAGTGTTATGTCAACTCGGCGACCCGTAACTCCGGGAATTCGCGGCCGCGGGGCCTGGTTGCTTGGATATGCGTGCCATCGGCGTGGTTCTGCTCCTGACCGGGTTTGCCGCCGCGGATCCGCCTGCCCGCGGCCCGAGCAAGGTGATCGAAGCGCCCGCGTGGGAATGGGAACCGCTGGCGCATCCGACGACCAAGGTTCCCGGCATGAAGGGAGCGGACTCGCTGGCGGTCGTGATCGAGCCCGGGTCGCACGGCGACGCGCGACCGTGGCCGCACGGGATGCTGATCCAGCCGCCGGACACCGGGGATCGCAATGCGATCGAGCCGGGAACCAGCTACCTGCCCACTTCCGACAAGCTGTCCGTGAAGCTCGCACGGACCCTCGACCTTGGCGTGGGCCATTTTCTCGACTGGCTGCTGACGCCGCTGTTCGTTCGGTGACATAGGGCTGTCAGGTTGTCCGGCCGGCCGGGCTCCGTACTGCCGCGTGCTTGCTAAGGTTCTGCGTGCCCCCGGATCCCCTGGCGTTGTTCGGCGAGGCCACCCGGACCTGGTTCCGGCAGAGCTTCGCGGAGCCAACCCCGGTCCAGATCCGCGGCTGGGCCCAGATCGCGGGCGGCCAGCACACGCTGATGCTCGCGCCAACCGGCAGCGGCAAGACGCTCGCGGCGTTCCTGTGGTGCCTCGATCGGCTCGCGCAAAGCCCCGCCACCGAGGGGACCCGCGTCGTCTACGTGTCGCCGATCAAGGCGCTGGCCTACGACGTCGAGCGCAACCTCCGCGCGCCGCTCGCCGGGCTGCAGCGGCTCGGAGCGGGCACCCAGATCCGCGTCGACGTTCGCACCGGCGATACGCCGCCGAAGGAGCGCGAGCGCCAGCGCAAGGAGCCCGGGCAGATCCTGATCACGACCCCCGAGTCGCTGTACCTCGTGCTCGCTGGCCGCCAGCGCGAGCGGCTGACCGGCGTGGACACCGTGATCATCGACGAGATCCACGCACTCGCCCCGACCAAGCGCGGCATCCACCTGGCGCTGTCGCTCGAGCGGCTCAGCCACCTCGTGACCTCGGCCGGCAACCCGGATCCGCAGCGGATCGGCCTGTCCGCGACCCAGCGTCCACTTACGGAAGTAGCTAAGTATCTGGGAGGGGACCGGCCGGTCGAGATCGTGGACGCCGCGGCGCGGCCGAAGCTCGACCTCCAGATCATCGTCCCGGCTCCAGAGATGGACAACCCGGGTACCGCGTCCAGCGATGGCGGCGGGATGTGGCCTCTGATCCACAAGCGATTGCTCGAGATGATCCTCGCGCATCGCCAGACCATCGTGTTCGTCAACTCGCGGCGACTCTCGGAGCGGCTCGCGCAGCAGCTGACCGAGCTGGCGGTCGAGACCGGCGTGTCACCAGAGGGCGTAGTGCTGGTTCGCGCGCATCACGGATCGGTGGCGCGACACCAGCGCCAGGAGATCGAGGAGGCGCTGAAGGGCGGCCGGCTGCGCGCGATCACCGCCACCAGCTCTCTCGAGCTCGGCATCGACATGGGGACCGTCGATCTCGTGGTCCAGGTCGAGTCCCCGGGTGCAGCCTCGCGCGGCCTGCAGCGGATCGGCCGCGCCGGTCACCACGTCGGTGGCACGAGCATCGGTCGGATCATGCCGAAGTTCCGCGGCGACCTGCTCGAGGCCACGGTGGTCGCGCGCAAGATCCTCGATGGCGAGGTCGAGGCGATCCGCGTACCCGACAGCGCGCTCGACGTGCTCGCGCAGCAGATCGTGGCGATGGTCGCGGCCGATCCGTGGCCGGTCGCCGAGCTAGAGCGCGTGATCCGTCGCGCCGCGAGCTATCGAGACCTGTCGCGTGCGGCGATGACCGGGGTGCTCGACATGCTCGCCGGCCGCTATCCCTCCGACGAGTTCGCCGAGCTCCGCCCGCGGCTGACCTGGGATCGCCAGACCGACGTGCTGGTTGGTCGCAAGGGCGCGCGCCTGCTCAGCGTGATCTCCGGCGGAACGATTCCGGATCGCGGCACCTATGCGGTGCACGTGGGCATCGGCGGACCGCGGGTCGGCGAGCTCGACGAGGAGATGGTGGCGGAGAGCCGCAAGGGCGAGACGTTCATCCTCGGCGCCTCGACCTGGCGGATCGAGGACATCACGCGCGATCGCGTGATCGTGACTCCCGCGCCCGGCGAGCCCGGCAAGATGCCGTTCTGGCGTGGTGAAGGCCCGGGGCGTCCGGTCGAGCTTGGCCTGGCCCTCGGCGCGTTCTGTCGCGAGCTCGATGGACGACTCGCCGGCGATCGGGTGGCGGCGCGCGCGTGGCTCGCCGAGGACTACAAGCTCGACGATTACGCCCAGGACAACTTGATCACCTACGTCTCGGACCAGCGCGCGCAAACTGGCGCGCTGCCTACCGATCGCGCGATCACGATCGAGCGGTTCCGGGACGAGCTCGGCGACGTGCGGATCTGCATCCTGTCGCCATTCGGCAGCCGCGTGCATGCGCCGTGGGCGCTGGTGCTCGCGAAGCAGCTCGAGGGCGAGCTCGGCTATCCGATCCATCCGCTGTGGACCGACGATGGCATCGCGATGCGATTCGCCGACGGCGACCTGCTGCCGACGGACGATCAGCTGATCCCCGATCCCGACGAGGTCGAGAATGCGCTGGTCGACGAGCTCGCGCGCTCGAGCGTGTTCGCGAGTCACTTTCGAGAGAACGCGGCGCGCGCGCTGCTGTTGCCGCGGCGGCGTCCCGGTCAGCGCACTCCGCTGTGGGCTCAGCGGCTGCGCGCACAGCAGCTGATGGGCGTGGCGCTGCGGTTCCCGGCGTTCCCGATCACGCTCGAGACCTATCGCGAGGTGCTGCGCGACATCTTCGACGTACCTGCACTGGTCGACGTGCTGCGCCAGCTGCGCTCGCGGGCGATCCGGATCGAGCCCGCGGTCACCGAGGCGGCGTCGCCGTTCGCGCGGTCGCTGGTGTTCGACTACGTGGCCGCGTTCCTCTACCAAGGCGATGCGCCGCTCGCCGAGCGCAAGGCGCAGGCGCTCACCCTCGATCGCGGTCTGCTCCGCGAGCTGATCGGCGGCGGCGAGCTGCGCGATCTGCTCGATGCCGACGTGCTCGCCGAGGTCGAGGCCGAGCTGCAGCAGCTGGTCGACGACCGCAAGGCCCGCGACACCGACGAGCTGCACGACCTGCTCCGCCGTGTCGGCGACCTCTCGCGCGACGAGCTCGCCGCACGCAGCGTGGCCCCCGATCTCCAGGCCTCGCTGACCACGCTACTGCAGAGCCGGCGGATCGCCGCGGTCCGGATCGCGGGCCACGAGCGCTACCTCGCCGCCGAGGATGCCGCGCGCTATCGCGATGGGCTGGGCGTCCAGCTCCCACCCGGCTTGCCGGCCGCGTTGCTCGAGCCTGCGACCGCGCCGCTCGAGTCCCTGGTGTCGCGCTATGCGCGCACCCACGCGCCGTTCACCGCCGATGGGCCGGCCGCGCGCTGGGGGCTGCCGCCGGCGCAGATCGAGCCGGTGCTATCGCTGCTCGAGGCGCGGGCGCAGCTCGTCCGCGGAGAGCTGCGACCCGGGGGCACGCACAAGGACTCGTGCGATCCGGAGGTGCTGCGCCAGCTGCGTCGCCGCACGCTCGGCAAGCTGCGCGCGCAGGTCGCACCGGTCGATGCGCGTACGTTCGCCGCGTTCGTCCCACGCTGGCACGGGCTCGATCAACCGCGGCGCGGGCTCGGTGCACTGCGCGATGCGATCGGCCGGCTCGAGGGCGTGGCGCTCTCGTTCTCCGAGCTCGAGCAGCGGATCCTGCCGGCGCGGATCCTCGACTACCACCCACGCATGCTCGACGAGCTCGGCGCTGCCGGCGAGCTCGTGTGGGTCGGCGCCGGATCACTCGGCACCAAGGATGGGCGCGTGGTGCTGTTGCGCCGCGAACGCGCGCTCGCCCTCGCGCCGGACCCGCAACCGGTCGCGCATCCCTCGCCGGTGCATGCCGCGATCGAAGCTCACCTGCGCGCCGCGGGTGCCTCGTTCCTCGTCGCGATCGAGACCGCCGCGAATGCGCCGCGCACGGAGGTCACGCAGGCGCTGTGGGATCTGGTGTGGGCCGGCGTGATCACGAACGATACGTTCGCGCCGCTGCGTTCGCTCGCGGCTCCCAACGCGCGCCGCGCCAACGCTCACGCCACGTTCGGCGGCCGGTGGTCGCTGGTCAGCTCGCTCGGCGTGCAGCCCACCTCCACGGTTCGCGCACACGCCGTGGCCACGGCGCTGCTCGAGCGCTGGGGCTTCGCCGGTCGCGCCACCGCACGCGCCGACGATCTTCCGGGCGGATTCACCGCGGTCGGCGATGTGCTACGCGCGATGGAGGACGCAGGAACCGTCCGCCGCGGCTACTTCATCGAGAGCCTCGAGAGCGCGCAGTTCGCGTGGCCCGGCGCGATCGATCGGCTGCGCGAGGCGCCGCGCGGTCAGGCAGCGCGCGTCGACGTGCTCGCCGCCACCGATCCGGCGAACGCGTGGGGCAGCGCCCTGCCCTGGCCGGAGCTGCGAGATCCGAATGCGCGCCCGGCACGCCGGGTCGGAGCCACCGCGATCCTCGTGGATGGTGCGCTCGCCGTGTGGCTCGAGCCCAAGGCGAAGCGGTTCACCACGGCACCCTTGCCCGACGAGACCATCGAGCTCGCGCTCGCGGTAGGCTTGCCGCGGCTCGCCGCCAAGGCCCGGCGCCGCGAGCTGTTGATCGAGTCGATCGACGGCGTCGCAGCCGGTGAGTCGCCGTTTGCTCGCGCCCTGCTCGCCGCAGGGGCGCGAATCGACTACCGCGGGCTCGTGATCCGGGGGGCGATCGCCGCGACCGCGGCTCCCGAGCCCGCACCGGAGGCGGAGCCGGAAATCGACGATACCGACGACGATGCCTGATCGGCTATGCTGTTCGTCATGCGGCAGGTTGTCATCGTCGCGATCGGGCTCGCTGGCTGCGGGTTCACAGCCAGCAAGGGCAGCAGCGGAGACAAGACCGATGCCACCCCGCCGCGGGATGCGTCGGTGGAGTCTCCGCTTCCGATCGATGCGCCCCCCGATGCGCCGCCGGTGTGGACCGTGGTGAACACGCTGCAGGTGCCGTGCACGAACGCCAGCGTGACCTCGACGTTCGTGCTGCTCGCCGGTGTCATGTACAAGCTGCACGCATCGGGTGAGTGCATCACCAACACGGCGAACAACGCCAAGGGCGATGCCGAGTACCTCGGCTACAACATCGGCTTGACGCTGGACTCGGTGTCGAACGTCGACAGCGGCATCGCGGTGAACGATCCGACGCCGGGGCCGGCCAAGGAACCTCGCTGGGGCAGCTTCACGACGACGCACGAGTACGAGGTGATGTGGATGGGCAGCGGCGCGACGATCGTCGCCAAGTTTCATAGCGCCGACTACTCGAACAACTCCGGATCGCTGACGCTGCAGATCCTCTCGCTGCAGTAACCTCGCCGCATGGTGCCGACCCTGCGCGAGCGGCTAGCCGATCGGCTGAGTGGAAGACGCTCGATCGATTCGGCGCAGGAGCTGGCGGCGCGCTAGACCTACGCCACGATGCCCGAGGGCGACACCATTCACCGGATCGCGGCGCTGCTCGCGCCGAGGCTGGTCGGCTGCCCGCTCGAGCGCGTCACCACGCAAGGCCTGGTCCGCGACCTCGCGGGCAGGACAGTGCTCTCGGTCGCCGCGCACGGCAAGCACCTCGTGATCGAGCTCTCCGACGGAACCTACCTGCGTGCGCACCTCGGGATGTATGGCCGCCAGCGCTCCTACGATCGCAAGAGCGGCGACGCGATGATCGCGAAGATGTCTCCGGGCCGGGTGTCCCTCGCGATCACCACGGCCAGCACGGTGGACCTGTGGATCGGCGCGCGTACGATCGAGATCTCGCATCGTCGTGCGCCGTTGCATGGGCACGCGATCGCGTCGCTCGGCGATGACGTGCTCGGCGACGCATTCGATCCGGTCGCGGCGGCAACGCGGGCGGCAGGCCACGCCTCGCGGACGATCGCGGATGTCCTGCTCGATCAACGGATCGCCGCGGGCATCGGCAACATCTACAAGTGCGAATCGCTGTTCCTCTGCGGCGTGGATCCGCGCCGGCGGGTACGCTCGATCGATCACGCCACGCTGGTGGAGCTCTACACGACGGCGAGAGAGCTCATGCTCGTGAACCTCGGACCTGGCAGGCGCGCCACCCGGGATCGCCTGACCGGAGACGCCTCGAGCCGCGATCGCTACTTCGTCTACAGTCGGAGTGGCCAGCCGTGTCGTCGCTGCAAGACGCCGATCGAGGCCTATCAGCTGGGCGATCCGCCGCGCTGGACGTGGAGCTGCGCGCGCTGCCAGCCCACTGGGGACGGCAGTCAGCGGACACCGATCTAGCTAACGGCAACTCGAGCCGCCGGCATGGGGGGCGCGAATCCTGTTCAACTACGCGTAACTGCTTGGCCGCGAGCTGGTATCGCGGTTGCTCATGGGTGAGGCAGCTCGAACAAGGATGTATCCGCATGGCCGCCGCACTCGCACTTGCCCCCTCGATCTCCCCGCTCACCAGCGAGGTCTCGACGACCCTCTCTGTCGGGGCTTGCGTCGCGTACGAGGTCTTCGCGGACGCAGTGGAGATTCCCCGCTGGCTGCCGATCGTTCAGACCGCACGGGTCAGCCGGCGCACCCCCGAAGGGCGTCCCGACCGGGTCTCGTTCACCCGCAAGCTCGAGCGTGGGTCCCTCGGCTACACGCTCAACTACCGGTATGACCCGGAGAATCTGACGGTCGCCTGGTCGACACCCGCAACGTCCAACGTGGTGCTTCACGGCGAGGCGCGGTTCATCCCGCTGTCGAACCGCGCCTGCATGATGCTCTACACCCTCGTCCTGGACCTCCCGATCGTCGACGACCTGATCAACAGCGAGCTCGACAAGCACCCCGCTTCGGTGGTCGTCGCAGAGTTCCGCGAGCACCTGCGCCGGCTCTGCTGATCCGCATACATGTCGCGCGAGGTCGGCGGTGTTCTGCAACGCAAACGGTTTGGCTGGCGACTCGACAGCTGTGTACGATGGGGATCGTGTCATCCGATCGGGCAACTGGAGAGTGTGACGTTCGGATCCCGCCGAGCCCTGGACGTGCAGCCGACGTCGCTGCCAAGCCCGCGGATCCGACCTTCGCGACCGGTACAAATCCAACGGCGCTGTACGAACTGGCCGAGCAATCGAATCAGCTGCGCGAGCTCGAGGACAAGCTGGATCGGTGCCTCGCTGCGATGACGATGCACTTCCAGCCGATCGTTCACGCGAGCACGCGTGCACGTTATGGCTACGAGGCGCTGCTACGGTCGACCGACAAATCGCTACCGCATCCGGGTGCGATCCTCGATGCCGCCGAACGCCTCGAGCGGATCCCGACGCTCGGTCGCGCCGTGCGTGCGCAGAGCGCGAAGGTGTTCGCGGCGGCGCCCGCCGCGCGCGGCGTGGTGTTCATCAACCTCCACCTGCTCGATCTGTTCGACAAGCAGCTGACCTCCGCGTTCGCGCCGCTCTCCAAGATCTCGTCGCGCGTGATCCTCGAGATCACCGAGCGGACCTCGCTCGAGGGCGAGATCGATCTGCGCTACCGGGTCGCGGAGCTGCGCGAGCTCGGCTTCCGGATCGCGATCGATGACCTCGGTGGTGGTCATGCCCGGATGGGGACGTTCACGCTGCTCGACTGCGATCTGGTGAAGCTCGACATGTCGCTCGTGCGCGATGTCGACAAGCATCCGATGAAGCAGCGGCTGATCCGCTCGGTCACCGACCTGTGTCGCGATCAGGGCATCACGGTGATCGGTGAAGGCGTCGAGACCGATGCCGAAGCGCAGGTGCTGGTCGATCTCGGATGCGACCTGCTACAGGGCTATCTGATCGCCCGGCCGGGCATGCCGTTCGTCGACCCGCTGTAGCCCCGCTACTGCTTGCGGCGGAGACGATGGGCGAGCGCGCTGTCCGTTCAGTCGAGATCGAACGCGTACAGGATGCCGCGGTTCGACATCACGTACAGCCGGCCATCGCCGGTGACCGTGGGCGCGGCGGAGATGCCATCGCCCGGATCGAAGTACTCGAGGGTCTCACCGGTCCTGCGATCGGCGATGAACATGCCGTCCTTCGCGAGCGAATAGAGCAACAGCTGGGCGAACACCACGGGGGCTGCGGGCTCACCGCCACCCTTCGCACCGACCCGCCATATGATGTTGCCGCCGAGGTCGATCGCGTAGGTGCCGAGGTCGGCGACGCTGACGTAGAGCGTCTTGCCATCGGTGGCGAGCCCACCGACGTTGCCGGTCGAGCTCGGCATCCGTGCGTCCCAGAACGGAACGCGCCAGCGGATGAGGCCGGTGGCCTTGTCGAGCGCGTAGACGCCGCCCGAAGACGACGACGCGTACACTCGATCGCCCATCACCAGCGGTGTGGCGTCGACGTCCATGAACCGGTCCGCTTCGGCCTTGAGTGACGTCGACCACGCGACCGATCCGGTATCGCGGCGGAGCGCCACCATCGTGCCGTTGGAGAACCCGGTGAACACCAGATCTCCGTCGATCGCGACGCCGGCATGACCGCGGAGCGTGTACTCCTCGGGCGTCTCGGTCTTGTACTGCCACTTGTACTTGCCGGTGATCGCATCGAGCGCGACGACCTGATCGGCCTCGTTCGAGAACAAGACCAGGTCGGTGGTCGTGATCGGCGTCTGCGAGATCGGGCCGCGGCTCTGATAGCGCCACTTCTCTGCACCGGTCTGCGCGTCGAGCGCGAGCAGCGTGCCATCGCTGGTTCCGAGGTAGAGGTTGGTCCCGACGACGAGCGGCGCGCACGCCATCGCGCCGACCTTCTTGCGCCAGCGCACCGCACCGTTACTCGAGCGCAGCGCGTGGAACCAGCCCCCCGCGGATCCGATGTACACGGTATCGGAGTAGACGGCAGCTTGCGCGAACTCCTGCGGGCTGACCTCGGTGAGGCGATCCGCGGTGGAGAACTTCCAGTGCAAGCTGATCCGATCCTCGCCGAGAGGCTCGCGCGGCTCGGCGCGCATCGCATCGGCACGGTTGGTAGGCACGCGCACGCACGCGGCAGCGAAGATCGCGGGGAGGACGGCGAGGAGGTGGGGTGTGCGGCTCACGGTCACATCGTGGATAGGCGACGATCGATCATCGAGGACAGCAGCGAGTTGTTGGTGCGCGCATCCTGGGTCGGGGGCTCGGCGATCAGCGCGAGCGGCTTGGCTTTCTCGAACGACGCCTTCGCATCGGCGAGCTTGCCGAGCGTCTGCTGCAATCGACCCTGGTGATAGAGCGCGTAGGCGCGGCGCGGTCCGTTCTCGTCGGGCTGCATGGTGGTGAACGTAGAGAGCGCCTCCTCGAGGAGCTTCTGGCGAGCGCCGGCAGCTTTCTCGCCGAGCGCCTTGGTCTCGATCGCGATGCCGAGGCCCTCGCGGGACAGCACGCCCTCGAGATCCTTCATGCCGGTTCCCTTGCGGTACTCGGCGATCGCCTCGTCGAGCTTGCCGGCATCGAGCAGCAGCGCGCCGCGATACGACGGCAGAGCGTCGCCTCCGGTGGCCGCCAGCGACGCGAGCACGGCATCGGCCTTGTCCTTCTGGGTCGCGTACTTTGGCTGCTTCGCCTTCGGCGGCGTGATGCCGGGGACCTCGGGGAGCGCAGGCCCGACCTGACGTCGCGCAAGCTCGAGCGCGTCGACGATCTTCATGGTGGCCTTCTCTTTGTTGACCTCACCGCGCCAGCGGATCACCAGGATGATCGAGATGGCGACCGCGACCAGCACGACCGTCACCAGGATCTTCTTGATGTGTGGGACGATGCGGTCGACCAGCGTCTCGCCCCCGACGTTCACGGCCTTGGGGGTAACGCCAGGAACTGACGTGGCTTTGGAGGGGGCGTTCTTGTCGGCCATGTGAATCGGAGGCGGATGTAGCACCGCGATCGGTACCACGTCAATTCGCACCCTTGGACCGCGGATCCGGCGCCAGAGTTGCCTACAATCCCTCCAGCATCATGCGCCCTGCCCTCGCCCTCGCTCTCGCCCTGGTAGGTGGTCTGCCCGGCACCGCGCGGGCGGAGAGCGAGCGGGCGCTATCGGTGGGTATCGGCTGGGCGACGTTCAGCACCGAGGTCAAGCCGGCGTCCGGCAGCATGGCGCCGGTCTCGGTCAGCCCTGACCTCGGCGGCACCCTCTCGATCGCATACGAGCACATGATCGGATCCGACCTCGGGCTGCGCACGGAGCTCGCGGGCGGGATGTTCTACGGCGGCCAGGCCAAGGATCAGTCGGCGGCCTCGTACGCGGGGCTCGCGGACGCCGGCGTGGTGTTCCGGTTCGATGTCCTCAAGTATGTGCCCTACGCGTTCGGCGGGATCGGGGCGATCGCGAGCGGCGGCGGGCCGATCAGCCGCGGGATCGACGCCGTGCTGTCGATCGGCGGCGGGCTCGACATCCTGGCCAGCCGCCAGCACTCCTACGGGTTCGAGGCACGGCTCGCGAGCTTCGGCGGCAACCTCACGGTGTTCACGCTCGGGATCCGCGGAACCACTCGCTGGGGCTTGTTCTAGCCGCCGTGCTCAGCGTGGTGACCACCCGAGTCGCCACCTCCCGCGTTTCGAACCGCAACGCGCGGCCGCGCGGGATCCGCCAAGCTGCGAGATTGTCTGGGCCGGCGCCTGGTGCGGCCCCTGCTACGGCGGCGCTGCGTGAAGCACGCCTGGATTGCCCTGATGAGCCTGCTCGGTGCCTGCGCGGTGCCGAGCGACGAGAGCGAGACGCCTGATGACCTGACCTCGGTCGGCGGGATCGAGCACGTGATCGACTTCGACGCCATGGTCGATGTGGCGCCGGGGGCCAGCGAAGCCGAGGCCAAGGACGCGATTCATCGCCAGCTGAAGAGCGCACTCGGCGCGCTCCGCGAGCAGGGGATCGGGATCGCGGATCGCGATGCCATCCGCAACCTCGCGACGATCCAGCTGGTCCGTACCCGGATGGCAATCCGCGGTGGCGGCGAGGTCGATCGCGTTCGCTATCATTATCGTGATCAGGCGCTGGTCGAGCGTTCGCAGCTGCCGAGCGGCCCGGTCGATCTGACACTGCTGTTCGGCGACTATCTCGCCCGCTCCGCCGAGCTCCAGCCGGCCTGCGTAGACGAGGCCACCGATGCCGACTCGCTTTGGTATCATTACGCGCCAAAGCGCTCGACCTGCCGCACGAAGATCGTCGCCGAACAGAACGCGATCAATGCCGAGCAGACACAGCTGGCGAGCCCGGCCACCCAGATCGGCCAGGCCGATGCGGCGCGCCGGTTCCTCGCGACCCGCGCGATCCTGACTCCGGTGGCGGCGGCGCCGACGCTGTGGCCCGAGCACGATCAGCTGTGGGGATTCGCCGGCAACACCGCGCGGACCAAGGTCATGGTCTATGCGTTGTTCGGCGTCGATCACGACGAGGCCGATCCGACCGATTCGGGGCTGGTCGAGTACCTACGGTTCCAGCGCGAGCTGCGCACCCGGCTGCCCGCGCTGCGGGTGACCGAGACGCAGCCGAGCGCAATGCTGCTCGACTTCACGATCGATGGTCAGCTGATCCCCAACGTGACGTGGGCCGATGTCGAGCGCTGGGTCGTCGACAAGACCGGATTCCCGGCGGCGGTCGGCACGAACAGCGCGAAGCGTACGGAGCTGTTGCGCCAGGTCGTGGCGCTGTTCAGCGAGCGCTGGATCGTGTGGTCGATGCCGGTCCACGTGAAGCGCAACGGCGTCGAGCGCGACATGATGGTCGAGCTGCGCACGTGGCACGGCTGGGAGGATGGCTCGCCCGAGATCCGCCAGCACGCACGCTGGCGTTACCTCGAGGCGTTCTGGCACGGCGATGTGTTCGCGTACACCGGGCACAGCCACTTCGGTCACGGCCCGCTCGAACCGTGGGAGTACTCGAGCGCGAACTTCCCGGATCGCTACCAGGTGATGCTGTTCAACAGCTGCCTGTCGTTCAACTACTACGACGAGGACTTCCTCGCGATGCACCCGCGCGGTAGCGAGAAGCTCGACGTCGTCGTCAACGGCCTCCCAGCGTACTGGCAGGGCATGGGCCAGGCGAGCGCGAGCTACATCGCCGGCGTACTCTCGGGCTCGCAGTCGTGGCGGCAGGTGCTGAGCGGCATGGCCGTCAATCTGCCGTGGCAGGCCGGTTACGATCCGATGCGCGCCGTCAACGGCGAGCTCGGCAACGCGTTCGATCCGGCGGCCGGCGCGATCACCATCGCCCCGTGACCTAGCCCTGCTTGTGGCGGTCCTTCTTCTCCTTGACCGCGATCCGGATCGGCGAGCCGCGGAACCCGTAGCGCTCGCGCAACCGGTTCGCGATGAACCGCTTGTACGAGGGTGCGAGGCCCTCGGGTGAGTTCGCCCACAGCACGAAGGTCGGCGGGCGCGATCGTGCTTGCGTGATGTAGTTGATCTTGATCGAGCGGCCGTTGTGCAGCGGCGGAGGCATCTCCTCGATGACCTCGGCGAAGAACCGGTTGAGCTGCGCCGTGGGGATCCGCTTGCGGTGCTCCGCGGCGACCTGATCGACGAGATCGAGCAGGCGGTCCACGCCATCGCCGCGCTGTGCCGAGAGCAGCGTGACCGGGGCCCAGGTCAGGAAGTGGAAGGTCTCGTCGGTGTGTTCGCGCAGCATGCCCTTCGCGGTATCGCCCGAGATCCGATCGGACTTGTTGAGTGCGATCACGAGGCCGCGCCCCGCTTCCTCGACCATGCCGGCGATCCGCGCGTCCTGCTCGGCGGGTCCGAGCTCGGCGTCGATCACGAGCACGACGACGTCGGCGCGATCGACCTGGCCGATGGCCATCGACACGGCGATCTTCTCGATCTCCTCGTCGATCTTGGCCTTACGGCGGATGCCGGCCGTGTCGATCAGCGAGTAGTCGCGGCCGCCGATCGTGAATGGGGTGTCCACCGGATCCGTGGTGGTGCCGGCCACGTCATGCACGAGCGAGCGCTCCTCGCCGAGGAGGCGATTGGTGAGCGAGGACTTGCCGGCGTTCGGGCGGCCGACGAACGCCACACGCAGCGGGCGATGCGGCTCCTCGGGCTCGCGCTGAGGCGCCTCCGGATCGTCGGGATCGCCGATGACGTCGAAGATGTCGTCGCCCTCGTCGCCGTTCCGGGCGTCCAGGTCGTCGGCGTCGAGCTCGCCGCGCTCGGGGCACGGGGAGACCGCAAGGGTGATCGCATCGAGCAACGCATCGATGCCGCGGCCGTGGGCGGCGGAGACCGCATACGGTGGGCCGAGGCCGAGCTGGTGGAACTCGTGAACGAGGTCATCGCGGACCGCGTGATCGATCTTGTTGACCGCGAGAAACACCGGCTTCCCGGTCACCCGCAGCTGCTTCGCGAGATCGTGATCGATCGCGGTGAGCCCGGCGCGGCCGTCGACGACGAGCAGCAAGGCATCCGCCTCGCCGATCGCGCGCAGTGCCTGGCGATGAATGCCGGCGCCGATCACCTCGCGCGCAGCCTCGGGATCGAGGCCTCCGGTGTCGATGATCCGCAGCGGCTTGCCGAAGTAATCGGCATCGCCATAGCGGCGATCGCGGGTCAGGCCGGGGGTGTCGTGAACGAGCGCGGGGCGCCCGCCGACCAGGCGGTTGAACAAGGTCGACTTGCCAACGTTCGGCCGGCCGACGACCGCAAGCAGAGGAACACGTTGCTCAGTCATACGCCCTCGCCTTCGCCGCCATATCCCAGGCGGCGCAAATCAGCCTCGGCGTGGCTCCACTCCGAGAGCACCTTCACGAACAGCGTGAGGTGCACGGTCTTGCCGAGCGCGGCACCGACCGCGGCGCGCGCCGCGATCCCGAGCTCGCGGATCCTCGATCCGCCACGCCCCACGACGATCGGCTTCTGCGACTCACGCTCGACGACGATCACCGCACCGATCGCCAGCTCGGACTTGCTCTTCTCGTTCCAGGTCTCGATCTGGACCGCGCACGCGTACGGCAGCTCCTTGCCGAGCTGGTGATAGAGCTGCTCGCGGATGATCTCCTGCGCGATGAACTGCGTCGTGCGATCGGTGACCATGTCGTCGGGGAACAGCTGAGGCCCGGGCGGCAGCAGCTTCGCGATCGCTTGCTCGAGCGCTCCGAGATTCTCGCCGGTGGCCGCACTGATCGGCACGACCTCGAGGCCATGGCGCCACTTCGCCCACTCCTCGATCACGGGCAGCAGGTCGGGCTTGGCCATCCGGTCCACCTTGTTGATCGCGACGATCAGAGCGGGAGTCTGGATCGCATCCGAGAGCGACGCTGCATCGGGCTCGCCGAGCCGGCTCGGGAGCCGACCGCGGCGGTCGAGTCCGTCGACGATCAGCAGCACGACATCCGCATCGTTCGCGGCGGCCACCGATGCATCGCGCATGTAGCGGCGCAGCGGTCCCTTGCCGTCCTGCACGCCCGGCGTGTCGACGTAGGCGATCTGCGCGCGATCGGGGGTCTCGCCGGGGAGCGGAACGCTGTGAACCCCGAGGATCCGATCGCGGGTGGTTTGCGGCTTGGACGATACCGCGGCGAGGTGCCTGCCGAGGATCTGGTTGAGGAGCGTCGACTTACCGACGTTCGGCAGGCCGACGATGGCGCAGAAGCCGGCACGAAGCTCGTCGGTTCCGGCGTCGGACATGGGGGGCTCGTGTAGCACGAAACTGGCCCGGGTCGTCGCCCGCCGGTAGCCTCGGGGCATGCAGCGGCTCGCCCTCGCGCTCGCGGTCGGCGCCCTGGTGGCGGTGGCCCTGCCCACCCCCGGCCTCTACCTGGCCCTGGGGTTCGGGCTCGGGGCGATCGGGACCGGCTGGGCAGGGTTCCGGCAGCGCACGGCCCCGGGGTTCGCGCGGCTCGCGGGGGCGGCCGCTATGACCCTCGGGATGCTCGGGTTTCTGCTCGGCGCGCTGCGCGTGGTGCTCGCCTTGGCCGCGATCCGCCACCTCGACCAGATGCTGGGGTGATGCACGCGCGCTGGGGGATGCTGGGGGGATTGGGGGGATGCTGGGCTCGCTACGCGAGCATGTAGATCAGCCACCACGCGAACCCGGTGACTACCAGCGTGACCACGGCGATCATGCCGATGCCGCGCCACAGCTTGGCCTTGTCGATCGAGGACAGGATCTCGCGCAGCTCCATCACGCGCCGATCCGCTTCACCGAGCTCGACATCGATCGAATCGATCGGGCTCATCTGCGCGCCAAGATCCTCGGGCCGGTCGACGTAGAGTCGCTCGCCGAGCTCGAACAGGAGCTTGTCGCGCAGCACCTCCGCATCGCCGGCGGCGCGATCCATCACCTTGCGCTTGGCGCCGATCGCGGTGAGCAGCTCCTCGGCGCGTCGCTGATCATCCTCCTCGTTCTTTAAGAGGTCGACGCGTCGCTTCTGCGAATCAGTGCGCTTGGACTCGAGCGCGGCGATCCGCGGGTTCAGCGCATCGAGCTCCCGTGCGATCAGCGGCTCGTCGCGCTGCACCGCGATCTTGTCGGCCTTCAGCGTGGCGAGCTCGGCCTGGATCGCGGCCGGATCCTGCTTGGGCCCCTTCACCGACACCAGGCTCGCCGTGGTCTCGGCGATCTTGCGCTCGACGGCGCGCAGCAGCTCGCGCTGCGCGCCGACGCGCCGGGTCACTGCGACCTGATCCTTCAGCAACGGCTCGAGTCGCTTGCCGACCTCGGCGAGCTCTGCGTCCACGGCCGAGAGATCGGTCGCGTACTGCTTCGCGGCGACCTCGCGGTCGCGCTTCACGCGCTGCAGCTCCTGATCTGCGGCCACGACCTGCCCGTGGTGCCGCGACCGCTCGTCCTCGACGCCGCCGAGCTGCTCGCGCGCGGCCGAGAGCGCGGGATGATCGAAGTCGCTGGTCACCGCGGTGCGCCCGAGGGTCACGAGGTAGCGCCGGCGCTCCGCCTGGCGCGTGGCCTGCCTGCCCTCGACCTCGATCACTTCCTGGCGAGCGCGCCGAACGCCGAACAGCGCGGTCGCGACATACCGAACGTCGCCGAACAGACCGCGCTGGCGGCGCAGCTGCGCGACCGTGCGAAGCCGACCCGCTGCCGTGTGAATCCCTGCGGGTGGCGTCGATGCCTGCGTCGCATCCGGCCGGCCGAGACTCGTGGGATCGCCGCGCTCGAAATTCGCCGTCGAGGAATCGATCGCTGTCGGATCGCCGCGCATGTGCTCGGCGCTCTCCGTGAGGAGCAGCTCGATCGGGGTCTCCTTGACGACGGTGAGCGGCGCCTCGGCGACGTTCAGGATCGAGTTCGAGGCGTCGCGCTTGATCGTGGCCTGCGCGTGAGCGACTCGCAGCTTGTCCTGCTCGACGCTGGTGAATCCTTGATCGAACTCGCCGACCGGGACGGTCAGGCCGTTGTCACTCCGATCGTTCGGGGTGTTCACTTCGCGGCTCGCGCGCGGGACGGCGCCCGGAGCTGACGAGGTTGGAGCTGACGAGGTTGGCAGCGCGGGGCGTGGCCCGGTGATGCGATCGGGCGTCGTGTTCGCACCGCTGCCGTTCGCGCCGGATGGCTTGGTGCGCGACGAAGCCGGAAGCGGCGGCGGCTGCGTCGGAGCGCCGCGCGGCGGTGGCGCCGGCGTCACCGGTAAGGGCTTGACCGGCGCAATGGGCAACCGGGCTGGCGCGTTCGCTGCGTCGAGGATCGCGGTCTCCAGCACGCGCCGAGCGTCGGATCCCGGCGGTGGTGGAGGCAGCGTCTTCTGCTTCTTCGGCGGCGAAGCGCCCTCTCCGGTCGCGACCGGGTCGCGGGTGGCCGCGACCTTCGCAGCTGGCAGGGGCGCGGGAGTGGCCTGGGGCGCGGGCGGCTCGGCGTCAGGTTCGACCGTCCAGCCCGAAGCGAGCTCGGCGATCCGTCCCTTCGTCGCATCGGAGAGACGACGGCGCGTCCGTTCGTCGTCCGGCACGATCGAATAATAACATGCGTGTCCACACCCTCCCCGTTCTCGACGGGGGATCCAGGTATGTCAATCCTGTTGACAGGGGCTGCCAATCTCGTTGACATGGGGTGTGGCCACGCTGTCAACGCCCGAACCTCGCATCCTCGACCGCTACCGGGTCGTCGAGGTGGTGGGCCGCGGGTCGTTCGGTCGCGTGCTCCGCGTCATCGATACCGGCAGCAGCCACGAGCACCGCGCGCTCAAGGTGGTCCCGCCCGGTCCGTACGAGGCGATGCTGGTCGACGAGTTCGAGCAGCTCGCGAAGCTCCGGCATCCCTCGCTGCCGCGGGTTTACGAGGTCGGCCGGCTCGCCGCGCCGATCGCGACGACCGCCGGTGAGCTGGTCGTGGGCTCGCCGTTCTTCGTCGCGGAGTGGATCGCGGGCTTGCGCAGCGATGCGGTGGCGTGGCACGGCGCGCTCGGACCAGCGGTCTGGGCGCTGCTCGCAGATCTCGCGGGAGCGCTCGCCACGATCCACGCCGGTGGCCTGGTTCACGGTGATGTCGCGCCGCAGAACGTACTGATCGCCGCAGAGGATCGCGCGGTGCTCGTCGATCTCGGGCTCGCGAATGGCGCCGGCGCACGCGGAACGCCGGCCTACATGGCGCCCGAGGCGCTCGCCGGTCACCTCGAGCCGCGCAGCGATCTCTACGGTCTTGGGGCCACGGTGATCCGGCTCATCACCGGGCGCCCGCTGTTCGAGGCCGCCACGCTCGGTGAGCTCGCGCAGCGAATTCTCGGTGGTGCACCGCCCCGCTCGCTGCCCGGCGTGCCGGCGCCGCTCGCCGATCTGATCCAGCGGCTGGTCGCGCGCGAGGCCGATGCGCGTCCTCCGTCGGCGCTCGCGGTGCTCGACGAGCTCGATCAGCTCGCGCCGGCGATCGCCCCGGGTTCCACACGCCGCGCGCGCCCCAAGGTCGGCCCGCCTCCCGCGCCAGGAACCTGGCCGGGTTCCGCGCAGGTGATCGAGGCGATCGGTCGCGGGCTGGTCGGCGATGGTGTGTCCGTGGTCGCCGTGATCGGCGTCGCGGCCGCTGGCGGTCGCCAGCTCGTCGACGCGGCGGCACGGCGATGGCAACTCGCGCAGGTGGCGCGCCAGCGCTCGGGCCGCATGCTGGCGGGTTCACTCGACGAGGTGGCTGCCGCGCTGAAGATCGCGCCCGGCGCGAGCCCGGCGAGCTGGATCGAGCGTTTTGCGCGTGCGGTGCGGAGTGCGCCGGACCTCGTCGTCCTCGAGCTCGCCGACGATCCGCGCGCGGTGGATCTGTTCGGCGCGCTGGTTCGCGCACCCGGCGATCGCGCGGTGATCGCGCTCGTCGATCGCCCGCCGGCTGCACGTGCGGGCCTCGTGACCCAGCTCGCGCCCGTCCTCGACGAGGATGGCATCGCATCGCTGGCGACCATGATGCTCGGCAAGCCACCCGCGAAGGCATGGTCCCACGCTCTCCGTGCCGCCAGCGGGGGATTGCCGTTGACCGCGCTCGAGCTACTGCGGTCGATCGCCGGTGAGAAAGACCCATTCGCGATCGACTGGCGCGCGCGCACCACCAGCGGCAGCACCGAGCTGCGTGGCCGGCAGCTCCGTGCACTCGCGGCTGGACCGCGACGGATCGCGACCGCGATCGCCGTTTGGGGAGGGCGCGCTCGCGTGGACCGCGTGCTCGCCACGTCGCGCGCGGAGAGCGTGAAGGCCCAGATCGGGCTCGCTGACATCGCGGAGCTCGAGCGCGCGGCACTCGTGCGACGGCACGGCGACGAGCTCTCGATCGAACGCGCCACGATCGAGGCGCTCGAGATGCTGGTCGGCGCGTCCGCACTCGCGAGCCTCGCCGCGCTCGCGCTTTCGACGCTCGAGCTGCCGCGGGCACAGCCGGCGCCGACCTGGATCGCGCCGCTGCTCGAGAGGGCTCCGCTCGATGGACCGCGCGCGGAGCTCGCGTGCAGCGTGGCCGAACAGCTGCTCGCACAGGGCCGCGCCGACAGCGCGCTCGGCCTCGCCCGCCGCGCGATTCCATCGCTGCCGGCGCGCGCCGGCTTGCTCGCCGCACGTGCTGCGGCCGCCACGGGATCGCATCGCGAGGCTACGGCGCTCGCGCGCCAAGCGTCTGCATCGGGCGCCGACCCGGTCGCGGCCGAGCTGGTGATCGCACGCGCAGCACAGCGCGCCGGCGAGCTCGATGCGGCGGAGATTACGCTCGCTGCGCTCCACCACGCGCACCCCGAACATGCCGAGGCCGCCGGCACCTACGCACGCCTGCTCGTCACGCGATCGCGCTACGCCGAGGCGCGCGCGATCGCGGTCGCGGGTCCGCTCGTCGGCCTGCGCGCCGAGGCGGCCGGGCTCGCGGCGTTCTATCTCGGCGAGCTCGACGACGCGGATGCGGCCTTCGCCGCGCTCGAGCTCGGTGCGATCACCGCAGGAGATACCGCAACGGTCGGCCGTGCGAGCTCGCTGCGCGGGATGGTGGCCCAGCAGCGTGGGCAGCTCGGGCTCGCGAGCGACCGCTATCGCGAGGCGGCACGGCGGCTCGGCGAGGTGGGCGAGCTGCATGCGGCAGCGGTCGCCGAGCTCAACCTCGGCACCGTGCTCGCCGAACGTGGACGCGCGAGCGAGGCCCTGCCCCGGCTCGCTGCCGCCGGGCGCGTGTTCGCGGAGCTTGGTGCCACCACCGAACTGTGCGCCGCCGAGCTCAACCGCGGCAACGCACTGCTCGCGGTCGGGCAGATCGATGATGCGCGGCTCGCCGCCGAGGTCGCGCTGTCCCGTGCCGACGGCGCTCCGCATCTGCGCGCGTTCGCGCTGCTGGTGCTCGGTGATGCGCGGCGTCGGCTCGGCGACGAGGGTGGCGCCGCGCGCAGCTATCGCGAGGCCCTGGCGATCGGCGCCGAGCGCGGTGATTCACACGCGCAGATCAGCGCGCACATCGCCCTCGCCGAGGCGGGACACCGGGATGGCGACCGGGTCGAGGTCGAGGCGCTGTGCGCGAGCGCGGACGACCGTGATCGCTGGACGCTGGCGCGCGGCAAGCTCGGCCTCTTCGATGGTGCGCTCGCTGCGGTGATCGCAGGCACGCTCGCGGTGGCGTGTGCCGAGGTCGCCGCGCGCGCGGCGGATGCCGACCGGCTCGAGCGCGCATTTCGTGCTCATGCCGTGGCCGCTGCACTCGCGCAGCACGCGGGGGACGCCCCACTCGCGATGACCCTGGCCGAGCGCGCCCGCTCCGCGCACGCTGCGATGGTCTCCGCCACAGCCCCGGCCTTCCGCGCCGCGCTCGACTCGGACCCGGATCTCGCCCGACTGCCCGGCAATCCCGCGCACCGAGAGCGCGAGCCGCGCAGCGCGGCCGATCACGGTCACCTGCGTCGGCTGCTCACGCTGTCGCGGCGGCTCAATACCGAGGCGAGCGTGACCCGCATCCTCGACGACGTGATCGACACCGCGATCGAGCTCACCCAGGCCGAGCGTGGGTTTCTGTTACTCCGCCAACCGGACGGCGAGCTCGCCACCATGGTCGCGCGGAACTTCGCGGCCGGCGATCTCGCGGGTACCGGCCCCGCCACGGTGAGCCGCTCGATCGCCGAGCGGGCCGCGCAGACGGGTGAGGCGGTGGTCACCGTCGACGCCGGGATCGACGAGCGTTTCGGCATGGCGGCCTCGGTGGCTGCGCTCCGATTACGCTCCGTGCTCGCGGTTCCCCTCCGCCAGCGCGGCGCGATCACCGGCTGCATCTATGTCGATCACCGGCTGCGCGGCGGTGCCTTCGACGACGCCGCCGCCGGTGTGCTCGGCGAGCTCGCGGATATCGCGGCGATCGCGATCGAGAATGCACGGCTGACCGAGGACCTGCGCACCACCACGCGCGCCGTCGACGATCTCAACGGCCGGCTGTCCTCCGAGCTCGCGGACCGCGACGCCGAGCTGGTTCGCGTCAAGGCCGATCTGCCCGACCGCGACCGGCTGCGCAATCGTTACGAGAAGATCATCGGGCGCTCGCCGGCGGTGATGAAGATGCTCGACGTGATCGATCGTGCCGCCTCGACCTCGTTGCCGGTCGTGATCGCGGGAGAGAGCGGCACCGGCAAGGAGCTGGTGGCTCGGGCGCTGCACGATGCGAGCCCGCGCAAGGCCAACGCCTTCGTAGCGATCAACTGCAGCGCGGTCCCCGAGCCGCTGCTCGAGAGCGAGCTGTTCGGTCACGTGCGTGGGGCGTTCACCGGGGCGGAGCGCGACCGGCGCGGTCTGTTCGAGGTGGCGGACGGAGGGACGCTGTTCCTCGACGAGATCGCCGACACCAGTCCGGGGATGCAGGCCAAGCTGCTGCGCGTCCTCCAGGACGGCATGATCCGCCGGGTCGGCGACACCACGACGCACAAAGTGGACGTCCGGGTGATCGCCGCAAGCCAGCAGACGCTCGCCGAGCTCGCTGCCGCCGGCCGGTTCCGCGAGGATCTCCGGTTCCGGCTCGAGGTCATCCTGATCGTCGTCCCCGCCCTGCGCGAGCGCGACGGCGACCTTCCACTGCTCGTCGACTACCTGCTCGGGCATCTCGCGGCCGGCAAGCCGCCCCGCCTCACGCGCAACGCGATGCGCGCGCTATCCCACCATCGCTGGCCCGGCAACGTGCGCGAGCTCGAGAACGCGCTGGCACGCGGCCTGGCGATGGGCGGCGACGTGATCGATATCGGCGACCTTCCCGAGGCGATCGCAACCGCGGCTGCTCGTCCGGAGCCGGCGCGGCCGAGCGTCGGCGACGACCTGCGGCTCAGGCCCGCGCTGACCGCCACGGAGCAGGCGTTCATCACGGCGGCGATGGGCCGTGCGAACGGCAACCAGACGGTCGCCGCGCGCCTGCTGGGCCTCTCGCGGTTCGGCCTGCAGAAGAAGCTGCGGCGGCTCGCCGGTGACGACGATATCGACGAGGACTGACCGGGTCAGGTTCGACGTCGGCGCCAGGCGGTGTCGGCGATCCGCCGGATCAGATCCACGTAGCTCATCCCCGCGACGGCCGCGGAGCGCACCACGCCGGCATCCGGCGAGATATCCGGGTTCGGATTGACGTCGATCACCCAGGGTTGTCCCGCCTGGTCTACGCGCAGATCGACCCGCGCGTAGTCGCGGAGCCCATGGGCGAACCACGCGTCCTTTGCAACCCGGTTGCACGCCTCGACCAGCGCCGACGTGGCATTGCGCAACAGCACCGGCTTGGTGCCGGCATAGTCGACGTGACCTTCTTCCCACTTCGCTGCGTAGCTGACGATCTGCGGGCGCCCTGCCGGCATCGCGCTGAAATCGATCTCGTGGAGCGGTAGCACCTCCAGATCATCATCGTTGCCAATCAACGTCACGTTGATCTCGCGGCCATCCACATAGCGCTCGGCAAGCACCGGCTGCTCGAACTCCGCGATCATCGCGGCCGCGCGACTGCGGAGCGCCGCTGCGTCGCGCACCAGGTTAGCCTCCGTGATTCCGACGGAGGCATCCTCGTGCGCGAGCTTGAGGAACCACGGGTAGGCCAGCCGGTCGAGCGCGGGATCCGCGAGGTCCGCGGGCGTCGCGAGGAACCGGTGCTCTGGCGTCGGGATGCCGCGCCCGTTGAGGATGTCCTTGCTGCGCCGCTTGTGCAGGCATGCCGCGAGGGCGGGCAGATCCGCACCGGTGTAGTGCAGGCCGTAGAGATCCAGGAGGCCCGCGAACGTGGGCTCGTTCCGCGGATCACCCGCCATCGACTCGCACAGGTTGAACACCAGGTCGGGCTTGCCGGCCCGCAGGCGGGCCAGCACGTCGAACACCTCCGGCCCCAGAAGGCCGACCAGCTCGACCAAAAAGCCAGAGGCGGTTAACGCGTGCTGGATCGCGCGTGCCGACTCCTGCACGGAAGCGGCGTCGATGCTGGGATCGGCGTCGTAGTCGCTGTTGTAGAGGACGATGATCCGCGACGGCGTCATACGGGCGGCAGTTAACCACCTGCCGACAGCGCTGTCACCACGCGCGCGCCGACCTCGATCGCGACCCGCTCGACGCTGATCGCGGACCTTCGCAGCATCGCGAGCGAGACCTGCGGCGTTGCGAGACCGCACGGACGGATCCGCGCCCACGCCTCTGGCGGTGTCGCGACATCGAGAGCGAAGCCATGCACGCTCACGCCACGCGCCACGTGGATGCCGCACGCGGCGAGCTTCGCGCCACCGATCCACACGCCCGCCGGATCGCGCTGCCAGGCGGCGCCGGGTGCACCGAGAACACTGGCCGCGTCGACGATCGCAGCTGCGACCGCCTCGAGGAAATCGACGACGCCGCCGCGCAGCCTGACGATCGGATAGATCATCAGCTGACCGGGGCCGTGATAGGTGACATCACCACCGCGCTCGATCGGCTCGATGCTGACCCCTGAGCTCGCGAGTGCCTCCGGCGTTGCGAGCACGTTCGCGCGTTTCGCGGATCGCCCGAGTGTGATCACGGGCGGGTGCTCGCACAGCAACACCACGCCGTCACCACCGGCCCAAACCCGCTCGCGCGCAGCGAGCTGATCGGCGAGCACGCGGCGATAGCCGGCGCGCCCGAGCCAGTGCCACCGCAGGGCCATCAGCCCGCGAGCAGCTCGTCGAGCAGCTGATCGTCGACGAAGTGCAACGGCGCTGCCGAGCTCACCACACCGACGCCCGTCGCGATCAGCGCGGCGACCAGCTGGTCACCACAGATCACGGCGATCGACCGACCCGCGCGCTCGAGCTCCCTCTCCGCATCCTCCGAGAGCTCGGGGGCCGAGAACAGGATGCCCGCGACGAGGTTCTTTGCCTCGACGCCGACCCGCAGCTCGCCGATCCCGCGGCGATCGATCGGCTCCGCGCCGGAGCGCGCGCTGATCAGCACGGTGCGGCCGATGCCCGGCGCCGTGGCCAACGCGTAGCTGATCCCGCCGGTGCGCTTCACCCACGAGATCTCGCGATAGCCCGCTGCAACGAGGTAGGCGTGGATCAGCCGCTCGAAGCCCGCCGCGCTCGCCTTGACGATCCGCAGCGCGAGCGCGCGATGGGTGGCGCCGGCGAGCCGCGATAGCGCGGATGCCATCTGCGCCTCCGCCTCCGCCGTCTGACTCATCGCCACCGGACCGGGTGCGAACAGGTCGCGCCCGCGGTAGACAATGCGCGGCCGCAGCCCGAGCGTGCGGTAGCTGCGCTCGTCACCGAGCAGCTCGGCCTTGAGCTGCGGAGCGAGCTGATCGGGATCGAGCTCGACGAGGTTGCGCTTGCGCATCATCGCCGCGAGCTGACGGACCGGCAGCGGCTGGCCGTTCCGCAGCTGCGCGAACACCGTGGCCGCGGCATCGCCGAGCGGCGTACCGACGCGCGCGAGCGGATCATTCTCCCCGCCCGAGACCTGCACGGGCGGCTGGAGCGGGCGCTGATCAGGACGCGGCTGCAGGTGCCGCTGATCTCCACCGCCGCCCGAGACGGGTTGTTGAACCTGGCCCTGCGGCGGACGATCGCCGCCGTGGCTGTGCAGCGTGCGCGGCTGCCCACCACCTCCGCTGCCGCCGGTGGCACCGATCGGACCGCGCTGCTCGCGGCGCTGCTGGCGCTGTTGCTCGCGATCCTCCCGGCGGTTGCGGCGGCGATCACGGCGATCTTGCCACTGCGTCTTGCGCTCGTCGCGCGCGTTGATCTCGGGCAGCATCGGGCGATCTTCGTCTGCGGTCTTGGCATCGGAATATTCCGCGTGAGCGGCGGCGGGCTTCGCGAGATCGTCGCCGTAGATCGCCTGGAGCTCCTGCTCTTCGGGCGTCAGCTCCGGGACATCTCCATCAGCATCGACGGCCGTGACTGCGGGGGTCTCCGCGATGATGTCGGCATCCTCGATCGGCTCGGAGCGGAGGTTTCCGACCTCCACCTCGACCGTCTCCGGCGCTTCGACGACCGGAGCGACCGCGGGCTTGGTCGCCAACTTCTTTGGCGACTTCTTCGGCGCCGGCTTGGCAGCCTTCTTCGGCGCGGACTTCTTCTCCGCCGGCTTCTTCTCCGCCGGCTTCTTCGCCGCCGACTTCTTCGCGGCCGACTTGTTCGACGGCTTCTTGCCTTCGTCCGCAGCGGTGTGTTCGGGGGTCTTTGCCATTTCCGGGCCTTGAGTACCTTGGGGCCGAAACCCCGTCAAGGCGCCCGAAATTTGCCCCGCTGGCACAGGGCCCGTAGCGTCGGAATGACGATGGGAGCCCGGAGCGTTCTCGTCTGTGAACAAGGAGTCAAGGAAGCATGCAGTCCCGCAAGATCGGTGTGTTGCTCGGGGGCCTGTCGAGTGAGCGCGAGGTGTCCCTGCGCACGGGTGAAGCGGTGCTGGCCGCCCTCCAGGCGCGTGGCCACGACGCCATCCCGATCTACGTGGATCGCGACATCGACGTGGCTCTCCGCCAGGAGCAGATCGACGTCGCGTTCATCGCCCTCCACGGGCGCTGGGGCGAGGACGGCTGCATCCAGGGCATGCTGGAGACCCTCGGGATCCCCTACACCGGGTCGGACGTGCTGTCGTCCGCGCTGGCGATGCACAAGGGCAAGGCCAAGGAGCTGTTCCGGCTCCACAACCTGCCCACGCCGGCCTACTACTCGCTCACCGAGGCCGACGCGATCGACCTCGAGGGCGTCCATGGTGACTTCGGGTTTCCGTGCGTGGTTAAGCCGATCCGCGAGGGCAGCTCGGTCGGTGTGACGATCTGCGCCTCCCTGGAGGAGCTGGCGCCGGCCGTCGACAAGGCGCTGTGCTTCGACGACGAGATCTTGATCGAGCGGTTCATCATCGGCAAGGAAGTCTCGGTGGCCATCGTCGATGACCGTGCGATCGGCGCGGTCGAGATCGCGCCCCGCGCCGGGTTCTACGACTACGCGAACAAGTACACCAAGGGCGCCACCGAGTACTTCGTGCCGCCGCGGCTGTCACCCGAGCGCTATCGCGGCGTGCTCGCCCAGGCTCTACGTGCGCACGCCGCGCTCGGGTGCCGCGGCGCCACCCGCGTCGACATGATGGTGTCCGACTCGGGCAACGAGTTCATCCTCGAGGTCAACACCGTCCCGGGCCTCACCCCGACCAGCCTGCTGCCCAAGATCGCGGACGTGGCGGGCATCTCGTTCGGCGAGTTGTGCGAGTTGATGCTCGCCGGCGCGACGCTCGCCACCCGTCGCGGCCGCGGGGAGCGCCGCATCGTGCAGCGCTCGTTTGTGGGTGATGACCGCCGCGACGAGCAGCCTGGACTCGAACACCACTGATGTTCCCCCTGCCGGCTCCGCGCGACCGCCGGATCCTGATCGCGACCGCGATGGTCGCGGTCGGGCTTCCGCTCGGCGCGATGGCGCTGGTGCATGCGCGAACCGATCGGCTCGCGGCGCACCTCGGTGCCGCCGGAGGTGTGCCCGCGAGCATCGGTAGCGTCGATGCAGACCTGACCGGCGCGATCCGGATCACCGACATCACGCTCGGCGATCTGGTCGCGGCCGATGCGATCGAGGCGTCGGTGGCGCTCGAGTCTCTGCTCGCGGGAGATCTGCATGCCGACGAGATCCGGGTCGCTCGCCCGCGCGTCTCCCTGATCGCGTCCCCCGATGGCGACTCCGATCTTGCCCGTCTCGCGCGCCGGATGCTTGGCCGCGACCGCGCCCCCGGCGGATCCGGTAGCAGGCTGCGGCGGATCGTCGTCAGCGAAGGCTCGCTGACCGCGCGGATCGCCGGGCTCGGTGAGCTGTCGGCCGATGGTGTGGAGCTGGTCCCCGATGCCGACGGCGTCCGCGTCATCACCGGACCGGTTCATGTTCACGGTGCCGCCGGACCGATCGATGTCTCGCTCGCGTTCTCGCGCAGCGCCGCGGAGCTGTCCCTGCCCCACCTCAAGTTCCGTCGCGTCCTCGCCGTCGGTGGTACCGGCACGGTGACCGCCGGTGCGCGCACATTCGAGCTCCGCGAGGTCGCCGCCGGCCGGCTCGCCACCGGCGGCTCGCTCGAGGTTCACGCCGCGATCGACGACGGCGGGATCGCGCGGCCGCTCGCACTGGAGGTCTCTCCCAAGGATCTGGCCGTCACGATAAGCGGTGATCGGATCCCGCTGCGCGCGCTGGGTGCGGTCGCGCCCCACGGCGTCGATCTCGAGACCGCGCGGGCCACCGGTTCGCTACATCTTCGCCAGCACGACCACACGCTCGAGCTGGCCGCCGATGGCGCGTTCGACGGCGTCGTGATCGATCACAAATCGGTCACCGGCGAGCCGATGCCGATCAGCGCGGCGATCAAGGCCACGCTCGCGGTGTCGCCCGAGGCGGTGACGGTGTCCGAGCTCGCGTTCGAGATGGGAGCGATCAAGACGAAGGTCTCCGGCTGGCTGCGGCGCGGTTCACCGATGTCGGGACAGCTCGATATCGCCGTCGCGCCGGCACCGTGCGCGGACCTGCTCGCATCGCTGCCGGCGCAGGTCCGTGGGCCGCTCGATGGCATGGTGCTCGCGGGGAGTCTCGGTGGCAGCGCCCGCCTCGCCATCGATCTCGCCGCGCCGGTGGGGGACGGTGCCGCGCTGACCACGCAGCTTGAAGGGGATTGTCGCGCGATCTCCGAGCCTCCCGCCGCGGATGTCAGCTCGCTCACCGTGGCGAGCGATCACCAGTTCGCCGATGGCTCGCATGGCAAGGTGGGGCCCGGCGAGCCCACCTGGTACAACTACGACCGGATCCCGGCGCGCGTGCGGAGCGCGTTCGTCTCCGCCGAGGATGGCCGGTTCTGGGAGCACGACGGGTTTGATCTCCAGCAGATCGCGCGCAGCCTCGAGATCGATCTGCGCGAGCACCGGCTCGCCCGCGGCGGCTCGACGATCAGCCAGCAGCTTGTGAAGAACGCGTTCCTCAGCTATCGCCGGACCTTCGATCGCAAGGTCCAGGAGGCGATCCTGACCTGGCGCCTCGAGGCTCGCCTGGACAAGAAGCAGATCCTCACCCGCTATTTCAACATCATCGAGCTTGGCCCGCACGTGTTCGGCATCGGCGCCGCCTCGAAGTACTGGTTCAATCTGTCCCCTCGCGAGCTGTCGGTCCGGCAGGGTGCGTTCCTGGCCGCGATCACCTCCGAGCCGGCGTCGATGAGCCGCCGCGTGCGCCGCGCCGGCGGGCTGGATCCCGACTCGGCCCAGCGCGTGGATACGATCCTGCGCGCGATGTATCGCGACGGCGTGATCGGCACCGAGGAGTATGACACCGCGATCGGCGCCGCGATGTGGTTCGCGCAGACCGCCGTACGCGCCGACCGCTAGCCACGCGAGTCGCGCGCGAACAGTCCGCGGATCAGCTCGTAGAAGCCATCGGAGGCGAGGAACATCACCTCGACGTAGCCCAGCGTGATCCGATCTCCGGATCCGAGTGCGTGTGGTATCCCGGGATCGAGCGGTGCGTTGTTGACCTGGGTGCCGGCGGACGAGTCTGCATCGCAGATCCGCCACCGCTCGTCATCGCCCCGCTCGAACCACGCATGGCGCTTCGACACCGAGGCATCGTCGAGGATGATGTCGCAGGTCATCGCCACACCGATCGTGACCCGACTGGCGTGGAGCTCGCGGGGCACCAGCGGCGCCGCCAGCATCGCCTCGTGGAGGGCCTTGCGCGGCGTCTCGAGCACCAGCCGATCGGAGGTCAGGTCATCGCGCCGCGTGGGATCGAGCTTCTGCAGCTCTCCCGTGGCGTGCACGAGGAACGGATGTGGATGGCGCGCGAGGAAGTGCTCGCGGTGAAGCTTCGCGGCCTGATCGTACGCCTCGATCGCCTGCAACGCCGCCACCGGGTCAGACGCCCAGGAACAGGCGATTGCCGAAGTTCCGCTCGAGCTCGGCCTGAAAGATCTTCTGCGCCGCGCTATCGATGTCGTACGCGACGCGCTTGAACTCGAAGGTGCGCTCGTCCGTGTCGTAGACCGTGTAGCTGGCGCGGTTGTCGTAGTCGCGCGGCTGGCCGACCGAGCCCACCGAGATGATGTAGCGGTGCTCGGGGCGGATCACGAACTTGGACGCAACGACCTCGAACACCTCCTCGCGGGTCAGCGCGAACGACTTGCAGAGGTGTGAGTGACCGATGAACGTCACCGCGCCGAGGTCGTCCCAGATGTCGAGGCAGCGCGTGGCCTGCTCGACCGAGAAGATGTACTCGAACTCCTCGAGATTGATCGGCGAGCCATGACAGAACGTGATGTCACCCTCGCGAACCTCGTACGGGAGGTTCTTCAGCCACGCCAGGTTCTCGGCGCTGAGCTGACGAGCGTGGAGGTCGAGCGCCTGGCGCGCCGCGTCGTAGTAGTACGAGTAGTCCATGCGGCCGGCGACCGCGGCGTCATGATTGCCGAGGATCGTGAACGCCGCGAGCTTGCGGATCAGATCGCAGCATTCGTTCGGCGACGCCCCGTAGCCAACGACATCACCGATACAGACGTACTTATCGATGCGTTCGGACTTGAACGCCTCTACCACCGCGCTCATCGCCTCGATGTTCGCGTGGACGTCGGAGAAGATGCCGATCCGCATTACGCCTCCCGGATCATACCTGAACTATTCAGCCTTCGGGGGGCGCGTTGTCATGGGATTGGGAGGGACCCCAGGTCGGTTTTACGGCAGATCACGTGGAGATCAGATCCGACTCGTCGAGCACGGCCTCGTCGAGCTCGCCGTCGTCATCGATCAGATCGGCCTCGTCGAGTAGCTCCATCGGGCCCGAGGCATCGAGATCCTCGAGCCCCGCCTGCCCGGCATCGGGTAGGCCGGCCTCGAGCGCCTCGAAGAACCTCCGCGAGAACGCCCGGTTGACGGTGACGTCGCGGCCGACCTGCGAACCATTCGCGTTCGGACGCACGCTGGTCTGGTCCTTCGCCGCCGAGCCATGCAGCTCGAGCGCGTGACGCGCGACCGGTGCGACGACGCTCGCGCCACCTGCCATGGTCTCGACCGCCGCCTTGCCGCCGCGCACGGCGATGTGGGCCATCGCCCACGCCACGCGCTCGGAGTGCTGCGCGGTGGCACGGTCGCCGAGCCGGCCGAAGTTGCTCGCGAGCGGCATCAGGCCGGTCGGACCTACCTGTCCGATCGCCCGGGCGACCTCGCGCCAGATCTCCGTGGGCTCGTTGAGCAGCAGGTCGATCACCGCCTGCGTGCCTTCCTCGGTGCGGAGCAGGGCCAGCGCGAGCGCACATCCATGACGGAGGAAGCCCTTGCTGCTCGCGAGCCCCTCGATCAGCGGCTTCATCGCCGCGTCTCCGAACTTCACGCTCATCCCGAGCACCCGCACGGCCTCGGCGCGGCTCATCTTCGAGACCGCGGCGATCACCGGAGCCGCCGCACGGGCGTCGCCGCGATCGCACAGCGCGATCGCTGCGGACACGCTTGACCCGCGGCCCTCGAGCTCGGCGAGCAGCTCCTCGGTCGGCTTCTGCTTCGGCGTACCCTTCGGTGGCGTTCCACCGATCGCTCCGGAGATCTGGCTGA
>JAYUVX010000055.1:0-21337 GCA_043753855.1 Myxococcales bacterium
CGAGCAGGATCGCCAGCGTGGTCGGCTCCTCACCGGTGGAGCACGCGGCAGACCACACGCGCACGGCGCCACGCGCACGTACCATCTCGGCGAGATAGCCATCGCAGAGCTCCTGGAGCGGCACGAGCTCGCGGAACAGGTAGGTCTCGTGGACGACCAGCGCCTGCACGAGGGCTCGCTTCTCGACGCCGTCCGGATCGTCGTAGCGGAGCCGATAGTAGAAATCGAGCAGCGACTCGAACCCCAGCTCGGCAGCCTGCGCCACGAGCTTGCTCTCGAACAGCGGACCTTCACTGGCGCTGTACCGCAACCCGCACTCGTCTTCGACGAGCTGCGCGAAGATCGCGAACAGTTGCGGTGTCAGTTGCAGAGCAGGCATGACGGGCTCATCCGGCGAGCGCGGCGATCGAGGCGCGCCGCACTTCCGGGTCGGGGTCTTCCATCGCGAGCTTTTTGACCGCCGCGGCGGAGCCGGCGGCCCCGATCGCCATCAGCGCCGTGGCTGCATCGCGCCGAACCTCGGGTGACGGTGCCACCAGCGCATCGAACAGCGCGCGCGTTGCTTCGGGCACGTGCATGCGGGCCAGCGCCGACACCAGGATCCCGACCTCGCCCTCCTTCGCGGTGTCGAGCCGCGCACGGATCTCGGCGATCCGAGCATCCCCGGGTCGCGAGAGCGTCGCGTGAACGGGATGCTCCGGGGCGCACTGGAGGGCGATGTCGACGAGCAGCGCCGCGGCATCCACATCGGCGCGCTCGCCGAGCAGCGACAGGGCGGCATCGCGGATCTCCGGCTGTGGGTCACCCGCCGCGCGCGCGAGCACCGCACGCGCCGCGGGGACCTTCGATCCGGAGAGGCCTGCGAGCGAGATCAGGCGCGTGGCGATATCAGGAGAGCTCGCGGCATCGACGAGCAGTGCGACGGCCGCTGGCTGCGAGTGCTGGCCGAGGCCGACGAGGGCTGCGCGTTGTTCGTCGGGATCGGCCGACCGCGCGAGCGACATCAGCATCTGCCACGCCTGCGGTGTATCGAGCCGCGCGAGTGCCTCGATCGCCGCGACCCGGACGTGCGCGCTGGCGTCCGCGAGCCGCGCCATCAGCTTGTTCGCGGCGGACAGCCGGCCTGCGCGCCCGAGGCCCTGGCAGGCGTAATAACGCACCCACGCTGCATCGTCATCGACGCCCCGGTCGAGCAGGTCGACCATCCGGTCGCCACTGCGATGACCGGCCGCGCGCATCACGGCGGCGCGCAGCACCTCGCGCGGCGAACATGCAACCTCCGCGAGCACGTGATCGACGCCGGGATCCGACAGCGCGGCCAGCGCACCGACGGCGAGCTCCCCGATCCGGGTGTCCGGATCGTCGATCGCAGCGCGCACCGCCTCGAACGCGCCGTCGCAACCGAGGTACGCGATGATCCGCAGCGCCTGGCGCCGGACGTTGGGGCGCGAGCTGCGCAGTGCGGTGAGCGCGAGCCCCGGCGTCTCGGTGCTGCCGAGCGAATGGATCGCGGCCGCGGCGGCATGCGAGACCCGGGGGCTCGCATCGTCGAGGGCGGCGAACAGCACGCGCACCGAGCTGGTGTCGCCGATCCGCGCCAGCGCATCGCACGCACGCGCCCGCACCTCGGGTTCCTCGTCCGCGAGTAGCCGGCGCACGGCGGGTGCGGAGCGTGCGCTCCCGACCACGGGGAGTGCCGCCGCCCGGGTCTCCGGATCCGGGCTCGCGATCGCCTTCAACAGCGCCGCGTCGTCCATGCGCACGACGCGCTGCACGGCCTCGGTGGCAGCGGCTCGCAGCTCGGGATCCTCGAGCAGAGGTGCGAGCAGGCTCAGCGTCTCGGCGCCTCCGATGCCACCGAGGATGCGGATCGCGGCGAGCCGCTCCGCCAGCTCGCCACCGGTAAGCGCAACGACGAACCGCGGCACCGCCGAGGCGAACCGCTGGCGCATCAGCTCGAGCACGTGGTCGACCGCGCCCGACCACGCCGCGCGCCTCCATAGCTCGTCGAGCGCGGAGACCACCAGCCGGGCGGTGAGCCCGCCGGCGCGCTCGAGCAGGCCGGCGAGCGGCGCGATCGCGAGCACCGAGCCGGTGCGGCCGAGCGCGAGTGCGGCTTCGAATCGATAGGACTCGTCATCGAGCAACGCGGCCAGTGGCTCGATCACGCGCGGATCGCCGCTGCGCGCGGCCACCTGCATCGCGGGGAACGTGCGGAAGAAGTTGCGGCTCTCGATGACGCTGATCAGCGCGTCGATCGAAGCGGTGCCACCGATCGCGCCCAGCGCCTCGATCGCGGCCATCGCGATGTTGTCGTTGGGATCGCCCAGCAGCGCGCGCAGCACGGCAACGCCCTCGAACGCCCGCCGGCGCCCGAGGATCCGCGCCACATCCTCGAGCACGGCTCCAGTCCCGCGGGCTCCGATCGCGATTACCTCGGCGGTCGTGGTGACGCCGATCGAGGTCGACAACGCATCGACGGCGCCGGCGATTGCAGCTTCCGTCGTGCGCTGCTCGAGCAACCAGCTGCAGAGTGGTCGTGCGGCGTCGTCACCGAGCGCAGCCAGCCCGGCCACGACGGCGCGGCGCACTGTCCAGCTCCGCTCGGACAGCGCAACGAGTAGCTCGTCGACGGCGGCCGCTCCAATCGCGACCAGCTGGTCGACCCGATCGATGCGCTCGCACTCCGCCTCCGTGAGGCCGAAGGTACTACCGGCAGCGATCACGTCGCTGGATCCTCCAGTGCCGCGGGATCCTCCCCACTGGCGGCCAGTACTGCCACCAGCTCTGCCTGCTCGCCGTTGGTCGCGCGGAGCGATCCGATCTCGCGCGCGATCGTCGCCACATCCGAGGCTGCGACCGCCGCGCCCTTCGCCTGCGTCGCCAGCGTGTTCGCGATGTCGCGCGTCTGCACGCGGATGGCGCGCATCGTCTGTGCGATCTCCTCGGTCATTGTCACCTGCTCCGCCGTCGAGCGCGCGATCGTCTGCATCGACATCGCCTGGCGGGTCGCACTCGCCGACAGCGAGGTCAAGGCTTCCGCCTGCTCGCCGACCGCGCGCGTGGTCTGCTTTGCCACCTTGCGGACGCCCTGCGCATCCTTGACCAGGGCCGTCAGTGCATCGGCCTGCTCGGTGGTGGCAGCGATGACCTCGCTCGACAACCGGGCGACCTCCGCGGCCGACATCTCGACCTCCTTGGCAGCGCGCGACTGCTCGGTGATCGCGCGGGCCGCATGGATCGATTGTTTGCGCGCCGCATCCATCGCCTTCGCGATCTCGCTCGCGCCCTTCGCCTGCTCCGCGACGCCGAGCACCGTGCGCTGGGTCGCGGACGCGACCTCCTGGACACTGACGTTCATCGCAGCGAGCGCGCGGGTCTGATCGTTCATCGAGGTCGTGGTGCGCTGCGCGGCACCGCGCATCTGGACCACCGCGCGGGCCAGCTCGGTGGCGCTCGTCGCCTGCTCCTCGGTGGCGCGGCTGACCTTCTCGACGTTCGCGGTGAGCAGATCGTTGCTCTTCACCATGTCGCGCAGTGCCCGGGCCTGCTCGAGCGTGGCGTCGCGCGTCTGCTTTGCCATCGATCGCATCTCGCCACCCGCGCGCGCGAGCGCCGTGGTCGCCTGGGTCTGCTCGGTGCTCGCCCGGGCGATCGCGCGGCTCTCGGTCTCCAGCCGGCTGGTCACCTGGGTGACCGCCTGGACACCGCGCACCTGCTCGTCGGTGGCCGAGCTGATCGCCTTGACCGCGCCATCGAGCTGGTCCACGCCCTCGAGGATCGTCTGGAGACCACCGCGCGCATCCTCGCTTAGCTGCGCACCTTCATCGGCGAGCCGCAGCCCATCGGCATTCGCGCTGACGGCATCGCGCGCGACCGTCTGCAGGCTGCGCACGATCTTCGCGACATCGGTGGCCGCCGCGGCCGCGCGGTCCGCGAGCGCACGCACTTCCTCGGCGATCACGGCGAAGCCGCGACCGTGCTCGCCCGCCCGCGCCGCCTCGATGCTCGCGTTGAGGGAGAGGAGGTTGGTGCGATCCGCGATCAGATTGATGGTCTGAACGATGTCACCGATCTCCTCGGCGCGCTTGCCCATGTCCTTCATCACGGTGGCGCCCTCGCCCATCGCCGCGCGGATCTTCGCGAACCCGGCGATCGTGCGACCGACGGTCTGGCCACTCGCGCGTGCGGACATCGCGACCCGCTCCGACGTGGCGCGAGCACCCTCGACCACGCCGGCGATCCTCCGCGTCGAGCTCTCGAGCTGACCGCTGGACGACGCGCTCTGCGATGCGAGGTTCGAGACCTCGTTCGCGGACTGTGCCACGGCCTGAGCCGAGCGTGCGAGCTCCTCGATCGACGTGGCATTCGCCTCGACGACCGCGGCATTCTTCTCCGCCGTCGCTGCTACCTGCTCGACGGACGCGGCGATCTCCGAGAGCCCCGACGCCGACGAGGTTGCGGCTCCGGCCAGTCCCTGGGCGAGCTCGGCGACGCCGCGAAACGAGCGGGCGAGCTCCTCCGCCGTTGCAGACGCCTCCTCCACCGAGCTCGCGGTCTCGGTCGCATCCGAGCCCACCTGCTCGAGCGAGGCGTTCAGCTCCTTCACTACCCCGGAGAGGTTCACCATGCGGTCACCGACCTGACGCGCGTCGGTAGCGAGCCGGTTGGAGCCGACCGCCATCTGCTCGATCGTGGCCGCGACCTCCTCGATCGCCGCGGCGGTCTCCTGGCCACGCAACGCGGCATCGTTGACGCTGACGCTGGTCTCGGTGGCGGCAGAGGTCAGCCGCAAGCTCGCATCGGTGAGCTCCTTGGCGTTGTTCGCCGTGCTCTTGATCGAGCGCCCGAGCTGCTCGAGGCTGGTCGCCGTGCTGTCGCTCGCGAGCGCGAGGGCATCGGTCTCCTTGCGCACGCTCGCGACCGATGCCGTCAGCTCCTGGAGCCCACTCGCGGTGGCATCCAGGCCCTGGAGCACCTCCTTCGTCGTGCCAGCGATCGCCGCGTGGGTGCGCGCGAGCTGCTCGGAGGCCGTCGCCGTCTGCTCCACGCTGGCTGCGATCTCCTCGACGTTGGCGCGCGCCGCCTCGGCGGTGCTCGACTGGTGCGTGCCACTCTCGGCGAGCCGGCTCGCGAGATCCTCGATCCGCTCGGCGAGCCCCGCACTCTGGCGCAACGACCGGGCGACTTCGGCGAACCGCCGGGTCACCGTATTCACCGGCATCCGTGGCATGCGGCCCGTCGGGGCGCCGGGGTTGTTGTTGCCGCTTCCGTTGTTGTTACCCATGGCTCAGCTCCTCGCCGATGATCCGTTGCACATCGACCAGCAGAAACAGTCGCTTGGTCACTGTCGCGACGCCCTTGATGAATCCGCCCGCGTGCTGCTCGATCAGCTCGGGCGGCTTTTCGACCGCGGTCGGCTCGATCCGCAGGACCTCGCGCGCGCTATCGACCAGCAGGCCCACGACGCGCGTGCCGACCTGGCAGACCACGACGCGATGATCGATCGAGTGAGCGATCGCGCCGAGCCCGAACCGTGCGCGCAGATCGACGACCGGCACCAGCCTGCCGCGCACCTGCACGAGACCCGCGACGTATGCGGGTGCGCCCGGCACCGGCGTCGCGACGTCGAACGACTCGAGGTGAAGCACCTGGCTCGCCGGGATCGCGTAATCCGCGGTGCCGACCCGGAACGTGACATGGAGGTCGCTGGTCATACTCTCCTCTCGCGGGTCGAGATCCGCGCGCCGAGCTCGACGAGGTCGAGGACGAGTGTCGGGCGGCCATCGCCGAGATCGGTGGCGCCAGCGATCCCGGGGGCACGGGCCAGCGGATCATCGATCGGCCGCACCACGACCTCCTGGCGGCCGAGCATGCGATCGACCGCGAACGCGATCGCCTCGCCGTTACGCCGGATCACGAGTGCCTTCTGGGCTCCATGGCCGTTGTCGATCGCGAGCATCTCCCCGAGAAAGACCAGCGGCATCGCCCGGCCGCGGCGCTGCAACATCGAGATCCCGCTCGCTCCTTCGGGTGACGGAGGAGTCATGCGAGGCTCCGTGCTCAGCTCGAAGATCTCTTCGATCGCCGAGACCGGGACCACGAACGACTGCGCCCCGCAGGCGAACGAGAACACATCGATGATCGCGATCGTCACCGGCACGATCATCCGGAACGTGGTGCCGGCGCCGACCTCGGTCACGAACCGCAGCTCGCCGCCAAGCTGATCGACGATGATCCGGCGAACGATGTCCATGCCGAGCCCTCGGCCACTGGTCTCGGTGGCGGTGTCACGCGTCGAGAACCCCGGGGCGGTGATGACATCCAGCATCGCGTCGTCGTCGTCGAGCTGCTTGCCCGCCCGGCGCGCGATCGCAGCCCGGTCGATGCCACGGCCGTCGTCGGTGACGCGCAGCTCGAGGCGGTTGCCCGAGGTCTCGGTGCAGGTCACGCGCAGCGTGCCGACCGGCGGCTTGCCCTGCGCCCGGCGCTCCTCGACCGGCTCGATCGCATGGTCGATCGCGTTGCGCACGAGGTGAATGATCGCCGGCAGCAAGCGATCGGCGACGGCCTTGTCGAGCTCGGCATCGCGAGAGTCGAGCTCGAGCCGGACCTCCTTGTAGCCGGGCTTGACGAGGCTCCGGACCAGCAGCGTGAGCGGCTCGAGCACCTCGGCGACACGGATCAGGCGAGCGCGAAGGATCGCGCGGCGCAGATCGCGAAGCTGGCGCGCCTGCAGGTCGGCCACCTCGCGGAGCCGGCGCACGTCTTGACCGGCGGCCTTGAGCTTGCTGATCTCGCGATCGAGCCGGAACCTCGACACGATCAGCAGCGAGAGCTGTTCTTGGAGCTCGTCGAGCCGGACGAGCTCGACGCGGACGATCGAGCGGCCGAGCGGCGTGACCGTGGACTCCTCGGTGAGCTCGCTTGGCGCCTCGAACGGCCGCACCTCCTCGACCGGGAGCGCGATCAGCGCGAGCTCGTCGAGCGTGGTGTGCGCCGCGGCGGCGATCGCGGCAGGCTCGGCATTGCAGAGGACGAGCACGTCGAACACCACACCGCGCGCCGGCGCGGTCAGCGTTCTCGGCAGCACCTTCACGATCTCCCCGAGCTCGCCGAGCGCTGCGCGCACGGTGGCGATCGTGGTCCCGCGTGCGACCTTGTCTTCGGAGGGAACAAACGTCAGCGAGTACGCGCGGGTGCCGGACCGCAGGCCCTGATAGAGGTGCTGGCGTTCGCCGCCCGAAAGCCGGCTGTCCCACGCCGGCGCGATCGCAGGGGGTGTGCTCGGCGCATCGGAGGCGACATCCGTGGTGACAATCGACTCGATCAGGCCAGGCGGTGCAGCAGCGGGTGTGCGCTGCTCGGCGACGGCCCGCACGCGCTCGCCGATCGCCCGAACGCCCTGCAGGCACACATCGACGGCGCCCTGGCGGAGGCGGCCGCCACCCTTGTCCGCGGTGCGAACCAAGGTCTCGAGCGCGTGGGCGATCTCGACGATCGGTTCGACGCCGATCATCGCGGCGAGACCCTTGATCGTGTGCAGTGCGCGGAACAGGTCACGCACCGAGCTCGGTCGCGCATTGTTGGCGGCATTGGCGGCCTCGACCTCGAGGAGCGAAGCGGTCGCAGCGGCGACCAGCTCGTCGGCTTCGACGACGAAGCCTCCGATGAACTCCTGGAGATCGACGCGTTCGCTCACGCGGCGACCATCAGGCGCCGGACCTCGTCGAGGATCTGCGGCGGCGCGAACGGCTTCGCGAGGAACGCCGAGGCACCGGCGGCGAGGACGCGGTTACGATTGTCGTCATCACCGCGCGTCGTCACGACGAGGATTGGCAGCGCGCGCAGGTGATCCTGCATGCGTACGAACTCGATCACCTCGATGCCGCCGACATCCGGCATGTTGAGATCGAGGACCACCAGATCGTAGCTCGCGAGCGACAGCCGCTCGATCGCCTCGAGCCCGGTACCCGCGTACTCGAACAGGACCTCGCCGAGTGGACGTAGACAGGCCGCCACCATGTCGCGCATCAGCTTGCTGTCGTCGACGATCAACAAACGTTTCATGGAATTCCCAAAAAAATGATCGCCTGAATAACAGGCGATCGCGAGGATCCTGGGCCGCCGGAATCGCTGTGCGCCAGCGCCCACTGAACACGCAGTCCGGAGTGCCCCCCAGCGTTCCGGCGCGCTGAGGTAGGCTGCCTTCATGGAGAGCGCGACGATGATGGATGTGCCGCTGACCATCGACCTCGTCGTCGATCGGGCGGAGCGGTGGACGAGCGGCGGTGAAGTCGTCTCCCGGCGACCGGACCGGTCGTTGACCCGCACCAGCTACGGGGAGGTCGCGAACCGCGCACGCCGGCTCGCGCGCGCACTGGTCGCCGCGGGGATCCAGAAGGGCGATCGGGTGGCCACGCTGATGTGGAACCACAGCGAGCACCTCGAGTGCTACTTCGGCATCCCGCTGTCGGGCGGGGTCACCCACACGCTCAACCTGCGCTTGCACCCCGACGAGATCGCGTACATCGCGAACGATGCCGGCGACCGGTTCGTGATCGTCGACGATTGCCTGCTGCCGCTGTTCGACAAGGTCGTGGCCGCGGGGGCGAAGTTCGAGCGGGTGATCGTGGTCGGCGCGGCCGGAGGTCGCGAGCCGTACGAGGGTTTCCTCGCGTCGGCCGCCGAGACCACCGCGCTGCCGAAGCTCGCGGAGACCGATCCGCTCGGCGTCTGCTACACGAGCGGGACCACGGGCAAGCCCAAGGGCGTGGTGTACAGCCATCGCTCGACGGTGCTGCACTCGATCGTCGAGGTGATCCCCGATGCGCTCGATCTGTCGCGCGCCGATACGCTGCTCCCCGTGGTGCCGATGTTCCACGTCAACGCGTGGGGCCTGCCCTACGCGTGCGCACTGGTCGGCGCGAAGCTGGTGTTCCCCGGGCCGTATCTTGATGGCCCGAGCCTGCTCGAGCTGTTCTCGAGCGAGAAAGTCACCGTCGGCGCGGGCGTGCCGACGATCTGGCTCGGCATCCGCGAGGCGCTCGATGCAAACCCTGGCAAGTGGCCGCTGCAGCCTGGTCTCCGCATGATCGTCGGTGGCTCGGCGGCGCCCGAGCAGTTGATCCGCGACTTCGATCGGCTCGGCATGACCTTGCTCCACGCGTGGGGGATGACCGAGACCTCGCCGCTCGGCCTCGTCTCGCGGTTGCCTCCGCACCTCGCGAACGCCGACGAGGACACCCGGTATCGCATGCGCGCCAAGCAGGGCGTGCCGCCGCCGCTCGTCGATGCCTGTCTGCGCAACGACGCCGGCGACGTTCCCGCCGACGACAAGAGCAGCGGCGAGCTGCTGGTCAAGGGCCCGTGGATCGCCGCGAGCTACCTCGGCGGCCACACGCCGGAGCGGTGGACCGATGACGGCTGGTTCCGGACCGGCGATGTCGCGCGGATGGATGCGCATGGCTTCGTGCAGCTCACGGATCGCGTCGCCGATCAGATCAAGAGCGGCGGCGAATGGATCTCGTCGCAGGAGCTCGAAAACATGCTGATGGGTCACCCCGCCGTGCAGGAGGCCGCGGTGATCGGCGTGCCCCATCCGAAATGGAGCGAACGGCCGCTGGCCGCCGTGGTGCTCAAGCCCGGGGCCACGGTGACGGCCGACGAGCTCCGCGCGCACCTCGCGCCGAAGTTTCCGAAGTTCTGGTTGCCCGACGAGATCGTGTTTGTCACCGCGATCCCGCGCACCAGCGCCGGTAAGTTCAAGAAGACCGAGCTCCGCGAGACCTATCGCGCGCACTACACCTGACGACACGCGCAGGGGATCGGTACGTGGTGGGCCTCACGTGTGTGGGTGGTCGTCGGAGCGTTAGAGCGCCTTACAGGCGTTGTCGGAGGTTCCGAAACCTTGTAACCACAGAGTGATGGTTCCGTCGCTGCGCTCCCGGATCAAGCAGGTCATGTTCGACCGCGTGCCGGGCTTGCTCCGCAAGGGGCCGGCGAGCAGCAAGCGGGTCGCGTTGACGTTCGACGATGGACCTGATGACATGACGAGTCAGTACCTCGATGCGCTCGACGATCTCGGAGTACCGGCCACGTTCTTCCTGCTCGGCGAGGCCGCGAAAGCGCGCCCCGAGGACGTGCGGGATTACATCCGTCGCGGTCACCAGATCGCCAGCCACGGGTACGACCACACGCGGTTCACCAAGCTCACGCGCAAGCAGCTGCTGCACCAGTGCGCGCAGACCGAGGAAGCGCTGGGCGGTCAGATCAGCGGACGCCCATGGGTGCGCCCGCCGCACGGCTCCCTCGACACGGCCTCCATCGTATCGCTGCTCGCTGCGCGCTACACGGTCGCGCTGTGGTCGATCGATTCGGAGGACTACGGCGAGCGCGACCCGGCGGCGCTCGCCGAGAAGTGCTCACCCGAGAGGATCAGCGGCGGCGATGTCCTGCTGTTCCACGAAGGTCAGCAGTGGACGCTCAACGCGCTGCCACGGATCGTCTCGCGCCTGCACGCCGCGGGTTACGAGCTCGTCACGATGCACGACCTATTCGCGGTCTAGCCGAGGCGCGGCGCGAGCCAGCGGATCTACGACAGCTTCGGCGCGGTCTCCGACGCGCTGGCCCCCGCTACGGAAACGAGTCGCTGCGCTACGCGATCGACAGCGGCCTCGGCTTCTACCTGGTGTCGTCGGTGCACGGGGTCGACTCATCACGCTACGCTTCGGGTGATGCACCGCTATGCGCTGGCCCCGATCACGCTCGCCGCCTGCTCCGGCTCCTCCGTACAGCACGACTATCCGAGGCTCGAACCGGGCGACGGTGTCGAGGCCAAGCCGAAGCCCGCGCAAACCGATGCCGGCCTCGCAGCCAACGTGCTGTTCGGACCCGATGGCTCGGCGTGCATGCCGGTCGGCGTCTACGACGTGACCTTCGATCTCGCCCCGGCGAAGCTGACGAGCGTCGGCCAGTCTGACGAGGTCTGTCGGTCGCTGCTGACCGGCATCGCGGGCCAGAAGCTTCAGGAGCTCAAGCTCGAGGTCGAGGCCGGTGCCCTGGCCATCTACTGGCCGACGCGCGTGATCGCCATCGTGACGTCGCCATGCGAGTTCACGATCACCTCGCCGCCCGTCGTCGGAGCGTTTACGTTCCAGGCCGCCACCGGCGCCGGCACCGTGGACTTCGCGGTCGCCTCCACCGACAAGCCCGGTAACCGCTGCGCCGCCACCGGCGCGAAGCTCACGCTGGTCCGCGCCTCGAGCTGACTTCGCGCTCGCCACGCGGTGGTCTCGCGGAAGGCCGCCGATCGGTGGTTGCCGGCACTCCATACGTTCGGGGCGCAACGGGACACCCGACACGCGGCGCGCTACGCTGGGGGCGCTCGTGATCCCCGCGCTGGTGCTGTTCTCCGCGTTCCTGCATGCGAGCTGGAACGCGCTGCTGCGGGTCGAGCCCGACAAGGATCGCGGGCTGGTCGGCGCGATCCTCCTGGCGTCGCTGTTCGCCGCCGTGATCGCCGGCGCACGCTGGATCGCCGGTGCGGTGCCGTTCGCCACCACCGAGGCAGTGGGCTGGACCCTGATCGCCGGCGTGGCGGAGGCGGTGTACTTCACGACACTCGCGAAGGCACTCGAGGTCGGCCGGCTCGGAACCGTCTACACCGTGTCGCGCGGCGGCGCGGTGCTGGTGGTGTGGCCGATCTCGATCGCGGTGTTCGGCGAGCTCGTGAGCTACACCTCGGCCGCCGGCAGTGCGCTGGTGCTCCTTGGCCTCGGGCTGTCGAGCCTCGGCGGTTCCGGGGGTGCGAGCCGAGCGCATCGCCAAGGCGTCGTGTGGGCCGTCGCGTGCGCGGTGTCGATCGCTGGCTATCACCTCGCGTACAAGGCCGCGTTGCTCGCCGGTGCCAATCCTTCGGCGACGTTCGCGGTGTCGCTCGGGCTATCGGCGCTGATCAACGTCGTGCGAATCGGGCGCGCTGGGCGCAGCACGCTGATCGTGGTGATGCGTAGCCGTGCCGCCCGGGTGATGCTGATGGGCATCGTGTGCGGCGGATCGTTCTTGATCCTGATGGAGGCGCTCGCCCGCGGTGGTTCGGGCTACGTGCTGACCTTGCGCAACACCTCGGTGCTGTTCGCCGCGGTGCTGGCGATTACGATCGGCGAGCGGCCACGACGCAACGAGCTGATCGGTGCGGTGTTCGTCGCGGGCGGCGCCGTCCTGATGTCGCTGTAAGCTGTGCGCATGTCGACCGACTGGACCCCGGCGCTCGCGCACCTGCGCACCGCCGATCCTCGCCTCGCGAAGGTGATCGAGCGCCACGGCCCGCCGACGATCACGCCGCGCAAAGATCCGGTGCAGGCACTCGCCCGCGCGATCGTGGGCCAGCAGCTCTCGGGCGCCGCGGCCGATACGATCTGGGGGCGGTTCGTCGCGCTCTATCCCAAGGGGAAGTTCCCGGCTCCCGCCGCGATCCTCGCGACCGAGGATGCCGCGTTGCGCACTGTGGGCCTCTCCGGGGCGAAGGCCGCGTCGATCAAGGATCTCGCGCGCCATGTCCTCGAGGACAAGATCGTGCCGGCCCGGCTCCGCACGCTGACCGACGCGGAGGTGTCCGCACTGCTGCTGCCCGTGCGCGGCATCGGCCCGTGGTCGATCGACATGTTCCTGATGTTCTTCCTGGCGCGCCCCGACGTGCTCCCCGTCGGTGATCTCGGGATCAAGAAGGGGATGCAGCGTCACTTCAGGCTGCGCAAGCTGCCAGCGGCCGATCGCATGATCAAGCTCGCGGCTCCGTGGCGGCCGTTCCGCACGATCGCCTCCTGGTACATGTGGCGGCTGCTCGAAACGTAGCGCGTCGCGTGAGATGATCGTCGCTGTGACGGAGGACCTGCCACCGGGCTTTCGCGACAGCACGACGCAGGTGCTCGTGCATGGCGACCTGGTCGGCGCCAGCTACACGATCCGCGAGCCGATCGCGCGCGCCGAGGATGGCATCGTATTCGAGGCGAAGGACATGCTGCTCGATCGCCTGCTCGCGCTGAAGCTCGCATGGCGCGATCCGGGCCTGCCGTCGATGATCTTCGAGGCTCGCCGCTGCGCCGCCGTGCGCGCAGAGTGCTCCGCCGCGATCTACGGAATGGGTACGCATCACGGCCTCGAGTACCTCGTCGGCGAGCGGATCACCGGCACGCTGCTCCGCGACACGCTCGCCACGCCGATGTCTGCCGACCAGTACCTGACGAGGCTGCGCGAAGTGGCGACCGCGGTCGCCCGTTCCCACGAGGCCGGCATCGCGATCGGCGAGATCTCCGGATCCACCGTGCTGATCGGTGCGAACGGGCGCCTCGTCCTCGGCCGGCTCTCGCTCTCGCAGGTTCCCTCGTTCGGGCCGCACGGCCAGGTGTTCGCGCCGGAGGTGGTGCGCGGCGAGGTCGAGGTCACCGATCCCACCGCCGCCGCAAACATCGATCTATACGGCATCGGCTGCATCGCGATCGAGATGGCGCGCGGCACGCCGCCGTTTGTCGACGACGACCGCGAGGTCGAGCTGCGCGGACATGGCCACGAGCCGCCGCCGCGGCTCGCCGACCTGCGTGCGGACCTCCCCGGTGAGCTCTCCGATCTCGTCGAGTGGATGCTCGCGAAGCACCCGGTGCAGCGGCCACCATCGGCAGCCGAGGTGGTCGCACAACTCGACGCGATCCACGAACGGGTCGGCAATCAGTCACGAACGATCCGGGTCCTGATCGTCGATGACGACACCGCGCGCGCCCGCTGGCTGTGGAGCCTTGCCCGCCGCGCGCATTCGGCAGCAGTGGTCGAGATCGCGGGCGAGGGCACCGATGCCGCGCACAAGCTCAACCGCGACCATCCCGACCTGGTGTTCATCGATGGGTCGCTGCGCGGCGTGATGAATGCCCTCGAGCTGATCATGTACGTGCGCGGGCTCGAGGCCGAGCAGCCGTCACAGATCGTGGTGATGGGCTCGGTATCGTCCCGAGACAAGACGCTGTTCGAGAGTGTCAACGTGCCCTTCATCGCCGACGACGAGAGCCTGGCGGCCTCGGTGCTGGAGCGCGTGCGAGCAACCGCACGGACGCCGCCCCGCCGTCGCAAGACGCGCAGCACGATCAGTGGCTGATCTGCGGTCAAGCCCACCCGGGACGGCAAGACCCGCGAGTCCTACCTGCGGGATGGCGTGCCGACGGTGCCGGGCCCGGGCGCGCTCACCGAGCCGTGCCCTTAACCTCGGGGCGCACCACGAGTCTCCAGACCATGAAGCTCGCCATGCTCGTCCTCGCGGGGCTCCTCGGAGCCACTGCCCTCGCCGCCGCCGATCCTCAGCCTCCGCGGCAGGATCGCGGCGAGCTCCGTCAGCTACTGGTCACGCGCTTCGATCAGAACGGCGACGGCCGGCTCGAGGGCCGCGAGCGCAAGCGGGCCGCGCGCACCCTGCGCCGGATCGCGAAGCAACTCGGTGGCGAAGGTCGCGGCGACCGGCGCCAGAAGCTGATCCAGAAGTACGACCTCGATCACGACGGCAACCTCGGCCCCGGCGAGCTGCCGCCGCGCGTCCAGCAGCGCCTGCGCCGGATGGATCGTAACCGCGACGGCTGGCTCGATCAGAACGACGCGCCGAACCACGCCCAGCCGTAAGCACAGCGCAGCGGAGCGGAAGGCGACACCTACCGCGAGCCGCGGCGCTCACGCGCGGACGTCGCGCTCCAGGGGACGCGCAACGCCGACCTGGCGGCGCTTGCGGCGGCGCGGCGCGAGCAGCAAGCCGACGACGATCGCACCGAGCGCGAGTGATCCCGCGGCTCCGCCGCTCGTCGAGCAGCAGCCACCGAGGCTCGGGACCTCTCGCCACGAGCAGTCGTTGGCACACGCGCCCGCGCTGTCGGGGCCTTGATCGCACTCCTCTCCCTGATCGACGATCTGATCGCCGCAGGTCGGTAGCTGACAGTAGGTCCGGCAGCTATCGGGCTTGTCGGCATTCGCGGCGCCGTCGTCGCAGCCCTCGGTCCGGGTCTTGATGCCATCGCCGCAGACCGAGTTGACGTTGGCGACGACGCACACGTCATCGAGCTGCCAGCCGCCGAAGTTCAGGCCCTCGTCGGAGGCGAGCTCCCAGCGAACGTCGAGCTGGTGGCCGATGACCTTTCCGGACAGCGGCACGTCGTGGAATCGCCACTCGCGGTCGATGTGGTGCGTCGAGCTCGCGTCGCCAATGTTCTGCGTGTAGTTGATCCAGACCTCCTTGCCGTTGAGGAGGATGCGCGCCTTGTCGAAGTGGCTGTCCTCGACGGCAAGCCAGCGACGGTACTGGAGGCGTACGTCGGACCAGTGGCCGACATCGATCGGCGGCATCTGGACCCACGTCGTGCGCGCAGGACCATAGTCGCCGCCGAGCTGCTGCGCGAGGAAGTGCGAGCCGGTGTACGCGGCCTTCGGATCGGTGGCGCCGCCCTTCGCCTCGCCCCACGCCCACGGTGACGCGTCCTTCGTCGAGCCGGTGGTCCAGCCCATCGCGAGTGGATCGCCGTCCTCGAAGCTGGTGCAGTACAGCGGGACCGTCTTGCCCTGGTACAGCTGGTAGTAGGGATCCCCGAGGTTGTCGGCGAGCGTCAGCACCGATTGATCATCGAACTGCACGCGCGCGCGATACAGCACCGTGCCGTCGACGGCGAGCGGCACCTGCGCGATGTAGGTGTCGCGATCGGACTTGATCGCATCGGTGGCGGCGGCGGCGGGCGCGGCGCCGTCATCCGCGGGCTTCCAGTCGACCGTCACCCGGTTCACGCCGTCTCCCGTGCAGCGCTCGGAGAGGCCCGTCAGATCGATCTGCACGGTCGTCGCGTCCGCTCGATCCGCGACCGAGCCCGGTGCCGAGATCATGCCGCTCGCAGTGCGCAGGCCGTGCCGGCCGAACGCCCTGCGGATCGTGCACTCGTGCGGCGTACCGTTGGCGAGGTTGCCATCGTCATCGTCCTCGACGAGCGCTTCGATGAGGCTGGTCGGGATGCTGGTCGAACGCCGCAGGGTACCGATGTAGAGCTTCTGGACCAGCCGGATGCCCTCGGCCTCGCCGAGCTCGGTGATCAGCGCCTTGCGCAGATCCCACATCGTGCCGCCGTAGATCAGGCCGGTGTGGTGGATCTCCTGGACGTCCTCGGGCCAGCGCGCCTCGGTGAGCAATGGATCGAGGTTTCGAAGCGGGTCGTCATTGTAGAAGAAGCCGCGCCCCATCGCCGGATCCCCGGTCACGCTGGCCGCCAGGAAGTCCGCCGCACCCTCGCTCATCGCACCGTCGAAGCTCCCGACGCCCTCGATGATCTCGGCGGAGTGCAGCGCGTGGCCGAACTCGTGGAACACCACGTCCTGCAGCAGGCCGGTGTTCTGGCACTTCACGCTGGCGTGGAAGAAGTTGATCGCCTTGCCGTCGAAGAACGCGTTGCAGTCCTGCGCGATGTTGACGTTCGCCGTGATCGATTGGTCGAGGGTCTTCATCGCGGGGTCGAGGTACGTGCGGACGAAGTTCTTGACGATGTTCGTCGACAGGTAGACCTGTACCTGCGCGTCGTCCTCGGGCGCGCTCGAGGCGTCCCACACGACGAGTCCCCCCGGCGACAAGGCGAGCTCGGCGAACGCGACCGCGCCGCCCGCCGCTTGGTTCACGACCTCGACGAAGTCCCCGCTGACCGCGGTGGTCAGCGTCTGCGCCGCCTCCACCCCCCAGCTCACGCTGCCATCGGAGGTGGTCGTTTTCGGCGCGCCGGCGAGCATCACGTGGGCGTTCGGAGCCGGAAGATCGACCCGAGGATTTCCCGGATGCCGGTTGACGGCGCGGTAGCGGATCATGCCACTGGCATAGACGTTCTGCTGGTGCACGGCGAGGATCTCGCCGGTGGCCGCATCGGCGTACGCGAGGTACTTGCCGTCGGCGCCGCCATCGATCGTCAGGGGACGTGCCACGCGGTAGCCGAGCACGGCATCGTCACCGACGAGCGGAAGCACCACCTCGGCACCGATCTCGGTGACCGGCGCCGACGGCAACGCGACGGCCGTCCGCAGGTACGACCTCGCATTCGACTCGACGCGCGCACGCGCCATCCGGTTGGTCGAGACCTCGACCTTGACGTCCGGAAGCGCTTCGCTGCCGATCACGATCAACCGATCGTGCTTGAACCGGAAGCTGATCTGGCCGCCCACGACGCGACGCCCACCGCTCTGCTGCACGAAGCCGATCGTACGGATCTCGCCATCGGACTGATTGGACACCAGCACGAAGTCAGTTTCGCTCGCGCCCGGTGCGAGCAGCGCGAGATGATCCGCCAGGACGTTGCGCGCGTACGCCTCGGCCGCCGTGGCCGACGCGTTGGCTCCGGGCGTGGCGATTCCGGATCCCCAGATCCGCGCAGGAACCCCGGTCGCTCGATCGGTGGCGACGCGCCAGCGACCACCGACCTGGTTCTGGAACGCGGTCCACGCTGCGCTCGCTGGCTGCGCCCAGCGCACATCGGCGACCTCGCGCAGGGGTTTGGTGACCTTCGCCGCGGGAAGTGCCGTGAGGGTGTCCGCAGGCATCCGGCCCACGGGGCGCGGAACCACCGCGTGCGCGGTCGTGACGGTGGCCAGGAGCAAGGTGCCGACGAGGACCGGCGACCCACGGAAGCGCATCTCCTGATTAGAGCGCATGATCGCCCCGAGGCGAAGCACAACCGATGGTTCCCCCTGACCGATCCGGCAGGAATCCGAGGACTCCCGACCTCAGGCGGTGTGCGTCATCGGAAGCGTCACAGGTGCGCGACCGGGGCGTGGACGATCGCCAGCGCCTCCGACCGTGCCGCGCGGATCGCCCGTGACAGCGTCAGCTGGCCGCGGGCGCGCACCAGATTATGCGCCCGGCGCGAGGGAAACCGTGCGGCGTCCCAGCCGAAGTACTCGTTGCGGAACACGTCCACGGCGAACCGCGCGGCGAGCTCGAGGCTGACGGTCTCGGCGCCGATCACGATCGAGGTCCGCTCGTCCTCGTTCAGCAGGCCGTCCGCGACCTCGCGAAAGCCCCGGATCGCGGCCGCGAAGATCGCGAGGTCGAACCCCACAGCGTCCGCATCCTCTCCCCGCGGATTGCACCACGACCGCATCGCATCGCCGAGCTCGAACGCCATGGTGCTCTTTCCGAGCGTGTCGAGATCGACGAGGCACACGCCACGCAAGGGTGCCTCGGCGAACAGCAGGTTCGAGATCTTGAGATCGCCGTGGCAGTGACGGAGCGCGGTGTGCGGCAGCGGCGGAACCGCTGCTGCCTCGCCGGCGATCTCGCGACCGAGGTCGATCGCCTCCCGGTCACCTCCCGCTGCCACGTGCTCCGCGAGCCGCGCCAGGTGCGCGGCGGTATCGTGCACGCCCGCCCGCGCGAACCGATAGTCGTGCCGGAGGTCCGCGATCGCGTGATGGAATTTCCCGAGCAGCTCGCCACCCGCACGCGCCCAGCTCGGATCCGGAACCGCATGCACCGTGATGCCATCGATCCAGGTCAGCGCGCGCCACACGCGACCGTCATGGACGCGCCAGACCTCGCCATCGCGCGTACGGATCAGCCGTGGGGTGACCATGCCGCGCGCGGCGAGGTGCTCGGTGACCGCCTCGAGGTCATGGTTGACCTCGCCGCCGAACACCGGATGCACGCGCTGCAGCACCGCGATCGGCGCGCCACCCTCGCGTACGGCATAGGTCTGATTGATCAGCCCGCCGGTCACTGGCGTCAGCTGGGAGGCGTCCCACCCCCACGCCAGCGCCACCTCGGCGAGCTCGCTCACTTCGCCTTGATCGAGAGCAGCTCGAAGTCGAACACCAGCATCCCCTGCGGCCCCGAGCCATCGGGATACGCGAGCTCCTTCGGGATCCACAGTCGCGCAGACTCGCCGACGCCGAGCAGCGGGACCACGTCGATCCACCCCGAAATCAGCCGGCCCAGCGGAAACTCGAGTGGCTGACCACGCACCTTCGACGAATCGAACATCCTCCCGTCGGTCGTCCACCCGGTGTAATCGAAGGTGACCGTGTCGCTCGGCGTGGGGTGTGGTGCGCCTGGGACGGACTTCATCAGCTTGTAGAACGCACCGCGCGGGCTCTGCTTTGCGTCGGCGGGCGGCGCCGCCACATCGGGCGGCGCAGGCAGCGTCTTGGTATCGGCGGGCGGCGTCTTGGCATCCGCGGGCTCGGCCCGCGGCGTCGGGGGCGCCGGCTCGATCTCGACGAGCTCCATGTCGAACACGAGCATGCCCTGCGGCCGACCCTGCGCGCCCTTGTACGCCATCGTCTCGGGGATCCAGAACCGGAATCGATCGCCCACCGACATCAGCGGGAAGCCGTCGGTGAATCCGGTGATCACCCCGTTCAGCGACATCTCGGTGGGCTCCCCCTTGATCGCGGAGGAGTCGAACATCCGTCCATCGGTGGTCCAGCCCGTGTAGTTCACCTTGATGGTGTCGACTGCTGTCGGGTGGGGCCCGCCGCTCCCTGCCTTCAGCACCTTGTACGCGACGCCGTTCGCGGTGGTCTTCGCATCGGCCGGCGGCTTCGCGACGTCCTTAGGCGTCGGCGGTGGCGCGTTGCCCTTCGCGATCGTGATCATCTCGACCTCGTAGGTCAGCAGGCCCTCGGGCATCCCCGCCACCGGCTTGCCGCTAGGCACCATCTTCTCCGACGGGATCCACACGCGGATCCGCTCGCCGGCGGTGATCGACGTCAGGAGCTCCTCGAGCACCGGGCTCTGCCGGAACGGCGGAACCGTCGCGGGCCGCTTGCGAAGCTCGGTCGAATCGAACATCCGGCCGTTCGCTTCCCACGCCGAATAGTTGAACGTCACGGTGTCGTACACACGCGCCTTGTCCTTGCCGGTACCGGTGCGCACGACGACGAACGGCAACCCCGACGGCAGCTTCCGGGCGTTCGCCGGCGGCTTGCCGACATCCTCGGGCACCGGCGGTGCCGCCGCGATGTCCACGACCTCGACCTCGTAGACCAGCGTCTCGGGCGTGGTGCCCGCCGGCGCGCCGCCCTTGTATCCGATCTCCGGCGGCAGCCACAGCATCGCGCGCTCGCCCTTGCCGATCAGCTGCATCGCCTCGGTGAAGCCCGGTGCGGTGTTCGATAGCGCGAGCGGCATCGGCTGACCTTTGCCCCGGTTCGTGAAGAACGTCTCGCCCGTGGTCTGCCGCCAGCCCGTGTAGCTGATCATCACGGTGTCGTTGCGCTTCGGCAGCTGCGCACCTTCGATCTTCGACAGCTTCTTGTAGATCAAGCCCGAGCTCGTCTTCACGGCATCGAGCGGCGGATTTGCGAGGTCGACCGGCGGCGTCAGCTGCTCCGTCTTCGGGCGATCCGGCATAGCGGTGGCAGATCCGCTGCCGGCACCGGACCCCGGACCGGTGGTGGCGAGCTTGGTCTTGCTCTCGTCGACGCGCTGACACGCGACCAGGAACAACGCAGACGTTACAACAACAGAGAGACGAGCCATGGCCGGAGGAACATACCTCAGGCCGCCGCGAATGCCTCGCGCGTGAGATTGCGGATCCCGTTGGCCTCGACGACGACGTTGTCCTCGATGCGGATGCCGCCGAACTGGCGGAGGTCGGCGATCGCGGACCAGTCCAGGAGGTCCCGCCGGTCGTCGGCCTGCAGCGGGCCGAGCAGGCCGTCGATCACATAGATGCCGGGCTCGATCGTGAACACCTGGCCGATTTCGATCACCGAGGTGTTGCGAAGAAACTTGTTCTCGGGCCGCGGCGGACGCGGCTTCAGACCCGCATCGTGCACCGTGATGCCGAGCGAGTGACCGAGGCCGTGCGGGAACAGCGCGCGCGTGATGCCACGGTCGACGAGCTCCTGCGCGCTGCCGCGCCCGATCCCGAGCTCGCGGAGTGCGACCGCGAGCAACCGATGCGCCTCGTCGTGAAGATCCTCGTAGGGCATGCCCGGGCGGATCCGGCGGCAGATGTCCTGTTGCACCGCATCGACGTGCGCGAGTAGGTCCGAGAACCGGCGCGCTGCGGAGCTGTCGCCACGCACGTGGGTGCGGGTGATGTCGCTGCCGTACCCGAGCACCTTGGCGCCCGCGTCGATCAGGAACGACGTGTCGCCGGCGACCTTCGTGCGCTGGTACGCCACGTAGTGGAGGATCGCGGCGTGCTGCCCGAGCGCGACGATGTTCTTGTAGGGAGCCGCCGCATCGTCCTGCTCCGACGCCTGCAGATACGCGAGGTGAAGCTCGAGCTCCGAGGGCGTGCCGGTCGCGAACGCCTGCGCGACGTGGCGATGACCTGCC
>JAYUVX010000056.1:0-21336 GCA_043753855.1 Myxococcales bacterium
TTCGACCGTGATCACGCCTTCCTTGCCGACCTTCTTCATCGCCTCGGCGATCATGTTGCCGATCTCGGCATCGCCGTTCGCGCTGATCGTGCCGACCTGCGCGATGTCTTCCTTGCCCTTGGTGGGGGTCGAGAGCTTCTTCAGCGACTCGATCACGGCCGCGACCGCAAGGTCGATGCCGCGCTTGAGCTCCATCGGGTTATGACCGGCTGCAACGAGCTTGGAGCCCTCGCGATAGATCGACTGCGCGAGCACCGTGGCGGTGGTCGTGCCGTCGCCGGCGTTGTCTGACGTCTTGGAGGCGACCTCCTTGACCATCTGCGCGCCCATGTTCTCGAACCTGTTCTCGAGCTCGATCTCCTTGGCGACGGTGACGCCGTCCTTGGTGATCGTGGGAGCGCCCCACGACTTCTCGATCACCACGTTGCGGCCACGCGGGCCGAGGGTGACCTTCACAGCGTTCGCGAGCGTATCGACGCCGGCGAGCACGCGGTTACGAGCCTTCTCGTCAAAAATAATGTCTTTGGCAGCCATGATCTGTGTCTCCTTACTCGAGTACGCCGAGGACTTCGTCCTCGCGGATGATGATGTGATCCAGGCCGTCGACCTTGATCTCGGTGCCGGCGTACTTGCCGAACAGGATCCGGTCGCCCGCCTTGACGTCGAGCTTGACCAGCGTGCCGTCCTCGAGGCGCTTGCCCGAGCCCACGGCGATGACATTGCCCTCGAGCGGACGCTCCTTGGCAGAGTCGGGGATGATGATGCCGCCGCGGGTCTTCTCGACCTCTTCGACGCGGCGAACCAGGATGCGGTCCTGAAGGGGACGGACGTTCATCGGTAATGTTCTCCTGAGCGCTGTTTCCGGTAGATGTCGTAGTTTGTTAGCACTCGGCTTCGCTGACTGCTAACGAGCGCTGTCGTAAGCCCCCATGCGCTCCCGCGCAAGCCCCCAATGATCGGTTTTTGTTCAAGCATCCGGAGCTGGGGGGATTTTCGGCACACCGGTGTCAACGGGCCCCGCACAACCGTCCTGGAGGGGATTCCTAACGCCGCAGCATCGCAGGGTTCTTGCGTTGGCCCCGGACTGGCAGAAGATCAGAACATGGACGTTACGTTGGCTGCTTCCGTGGACGAGTACTTCCACGAGGTGGTGACCGACGCGCTCAGCGCCGTCGATCTCGACGCCTCCGAACCCGCGAGCTGGTACCTGGTCGGCCTCCTGGGCGACTTCACCACGGCTCGCCTCACCGATGAGCCCCTGGGGCTCAAGCTCGCGGTACCCGTCGGGGATGCCGGGGAGCGGGTCAGAAATCTCAAGCAGGTGGGCGACACCTCGCTCTATGTGGCGGGATTTTTTGCGGAGTCGCTGTCGCGGTCGCTGATCGACGTCGACTACTACGTCGGCCTGGGCCAGAACGCGTACGCGCAGCTCGCGCGCTCGCTGGGCGCCAACCGCTCGATCGGCGAGGTCTACGAGGAGCTCGCAGCGAAGTTCCCGCGGTTCGTGGATGTGTTGATGCAGGTCAGAAAGCGCACCCAGATCGCCGAGATCAACCAGACCACCGATGTCGGCAAGCTCTACGAGGTCTGGCTGCGTACGCGCGACGAGTGGGTCGAGAAGAAGCTCAAGGCAGCGGGCCTGATCGTCGACCCGGGCAGCAAGGACATCCAGTAGTGCCAAAGGACCCGGACGCTCTATCCCGCGTGCAGCGTGGGATCGAGTCGATGTACCGCGTCGAGACCGGTGTCGAGGTCGCAGACTACATCGTCGGGACGGCGTACCGCGACAAGCTGGTCCGCGAGCGGCGGGCCCGCGAGCAGCTGCTGGTAGTCGAGGCCGACGGCGAGATGAACCTCGCCCTCTATATCGCTCCCGCCGTGCTCGCGAACTTGCACGACAACGATCCGGGGCGCTGTCTAGACGATCACAACCTCGGCGACTTCCTGCTCGCGGTCGAAGGCGTCAGCCACTTCGTGTACGCGGTGTGCTGCGCGAAGGTCGATCGGCCGGTGAGCCAGATCGAGCTCGAGCTCCAGGCCGAGGTCGATAAGTACGTCACGTGCCTGTTGACCACGCAGCCCGAGGTGGAGGTGTCGAGCGCGCTGCGCCGCCGGCTGTTCGACGAGTGCGAGTACGAGCCCGATCTCGACCACGAGGAGCAGGGCCGCTACCGCGCCGCGAACGACAACGCGCAGCGCTACGCAGCGTGGCTCGAGGAGACGTTCGTCTCGCGTCGCCGGATCCCGGAGATGCTCGGCGAGCTGCGCCGGTTCTACCGCCTCGGCCTCGCCGCGAAGCTCGCGACGATCGCCCGCGCAGCCTAGGACGCTGCGAGCACGACGATCACGGTCGTGCCGTTCGCGAGGCCGAGCGCGAGCCTGGTGCCCGGAGCCGCACGCATCAGCACGTAGCCGGTGGTCGACGCCGCGCCCGTGACGTCGGTGCCGTCGATCGTCGTGATCACGTCACCAACCTTCAGCGCGGTCTTCGACGCGGGACCGCCCGGATCGATCCAGCTGACCTTGTACTCGTGCTGGTCGGGCGGCGTGGCCGGCGGCTGCTCGGCGAAGTTGATGCCGAGCTCGCCGACCGGATCGCCTGACTTGACCCGCTTCTTCAGCATCGGGATGGTGCCGAGATCGAACGTCCTACCGGTCTGGGGAACCAGCTTGGGGACGTAGAGCATCGCGAGCTCGCTGTCCCCCCAGTCCTTCGGCACCCCGCGGATCATGACCTTGCCGCGCGGCGCATTCTTGATCGTGAACGCGCCGGTCTCGTCGGAGACGTTCTCCTCGTCGCTGCTGGAGAACGAGAACCCGCCGCCGTCGGGTGTGGTGGCTCCGGTGTGCACGCCGGGAACCGGCTTGTTGGTGCCGAGCTCGACCAGCCTGCCGGTCAGCATGATCAGCGCCTCGAGGTCGACGATCACGCCCTGTCTGGCCTCGCCCTCGGCGAGCTCGAGCTCCAGCTCCTTGGTGATGCCGGCGCTCTCCGCGCGCAGCTTGAAGTGGCCCTTTGGCAGGTCGCGGACCGCGAACCGACCCGCGGTCTTGAAGAACTCCTCGCTGCGCCACAGTCCGGTCACCGGATCGTTCAGCGAGATCGAGAGCTCGTCGGGCGGCCCGCCGGGACCGTTCGCGATGCCCTCGATCGATCCGGTCGGCTTGATCTGCAGCTTCGCGGTGGCGCCGACCTCGATGTGCTCGGCGATCGCCTCGCCGCCACCCTTGCGGAACGCGCGCAGCGTGTAGGTGCCGGGCGACAGCTTGTCGAGCTTGAACGCGCCATCGACGCCGGTGATCACCGGCCGGTCCTCCGAGGACCAGCGGGTATCGGAGACGTTGGTTCGCTGCGCACCGGCGGCATCGGACTCGCGCGCTGCGGACACGAACGCGTCGCCGACCGGTGAGCCGACGCTGTCGATCACGGTGCCGCGGATCACTCCCGACTGCGCCTCGACCACGAGCTTCACGGTGACCACTTGGTTCGCGCGCACGGTGACGCGCTCGCCTTGCTTCGCATCGTCGGTGGTACCCGGCTTGCGCAGCGGATCGCTCCAGCCGCGCTGTGCCATGACGCGATAGTCGCCGGGGCGAAGGCCGTCGATCGTGAAGGCCCCGGCATCGTCGGTGGAATGGTCGCCGCCCCACGAGCGCAGCCCGCCGCTGACCAACCGCGTGTTGATCTCGATCGCGGCCACCGGTGCGCCGGTCGGATCGACGACCGTGCCGGTCAGCGTGCCGCCATCCTCGAGCACGAGATCCTTCTCGACGGTCGCGTCCGCGGCGACGTCGACCCGGAAGCCGTCTTTCGGTGCGAGGCCGCGCGTGGTGGTGACCTCGATCTTGTAGCTGCCAGGCTTGAGGCCGGTGAGCTCGTAGCTGCCATCGCGTCCCGATCGGTCTCCGCCCCAGCCGGTCTTCGCACGCGCGCTGCCGCTGGTGGTGCGCGCCCAGATCTCCGCGTCCTCGATCGGCTCGCCGGTCCTGGTGCGGATCCTGCCCATGATCACCGCGCCCGGATCGACCTCCCAGACCAGATCTTTCACGCCCGCCTGCGCGATGCGCACGTGAGCGTAGTTCTCTCGCGGCTGATAGCCATCGCAGCCGATCACCGGCTTGTAGTCGCCGGGCAGCACGCCATCGGCCCACAGCAGACCATCGAGCTCCTTGCGCAGCTCGACCCAGCGCTGGGCGGCCGCATCCTGCAGGCTCGCCCGAGGCCGCTCGCACGCCCGCTTCGGGTCTCCCGCGATCACGATGCGCGCCTCGATGCGGACGGCAGGGAACAACTTCACGATGACGCCATCGACGTGCTGGCCGAGGCCGACTAGCGTCGAGCCCTCGGTGCGGCCGTACCCGCGATCGGTGCGCGCGGTGACCGTCTGGCGTCCCGGGTTGATCCGGCTGATCCGGAACCCGCCGCTGGCATCCGAGAACGTGGTCGCAGCCAGGCTCCAGTCGCCGATCGTCACGCGGGCACCCTCGACCGGTTGCCCGGAGCTGGCGTCGACCACGGTGCCCGACAGCGACGACTCCGGCGTCAGCAGGATCGCGGTCTTGCCGGGAGCGAACAGGTAGTCGATGCCATCCGCGTAGCCATCCGCGACCGCCGTGATCTCTCGCTGGCCCTTGGTGACCCACAGCGAGAAGGCGCCGTTCTCGTCGGTCTCGGTGCTCACGATCGGTGCGCCGCTGAACACGCGAGCCTTCGCGATCGGACCACCGGTCAGATCCGAGACGGTTCCCACGATCTCGACGCCGCCGGTGCGCAGCGCGAGATCGACGCCGGTCCGGTGCTCGCCCGCCCGCAGCGGGAACGAGTCCACATGGTGATCACTGTCTGGATGGTAGACGTCGGGGCGAAACGGCTTGCCGCCGGCGCTGACCGTGTACTGCGCGGGCAGCAGGGCATCGATCAGGTAGCGGCCGTTCGCGTCGGTGCGCGCGCAGAATGCCTCGCGCAGCAGGTCGTCGGGATAGTCGCGCGACTCGCCGCCCGCACACACCTCGACGCCGGAGAGGGGCGCGCGGGTGTCCTCGGCGACGATCGTCCCCGCGATGGAGGCCCTCGCGAGCTTGTTCGGATCCGGGCGCGGCACGCTCGCCGCGGTCGAGTTCGCCGCGGGAGCCGAAGTCGCTGCACGCTCACCGTCGATGTGGTCGTGACCGCGGCAGCGCCAGACCACGGCTGCGATCGCGATCGCTGCCACGCCGATGGCGAGTCCGGTGCGCTGCGATCGCTTCATGGCGCTGCGAGCGTGACCGAGAGCGTGGGCCCGCGGGCCAAGGTCAGCGCGAGCTTGGTACCGACGCGCGCGCTGATCAGTGTCCAGGCGTGCATGGAGTTCCCGCCGGTGACGTCGATGCCATCGATCGTCGTGATCACGTCCCCGATCTTGATGTCGAGCTTCGCACACGGGCCCTTCGGATCGATGTAGCTGACCTCGAGCTTCGCGAGCTCCGGGGACTGATCGGGAGGGGCTTGCTTGAAGTGCAGCCCGATCACTCCGGCGGTCTCACCTTCCTTGATCCGCTTCTTGATCACGCCGAGGTCACCGAGATCGATCGTGCCGCTGCCCGCGACCGTCCTGGGGACACGGAACCACGAGTAGTCGCTGTCCTTCCACTCCTTCGCCATCCCCTGGATCGCGAGCTTGCCGCTGGCGACACGTGACCATATCGCCGCCGACGGCAGGGCGCGCGAACACCATCATGCCAGGCACCGGCTGCTTGGTGCCGAGATCGACGATGCGACCGATCAGCGTCACCAGCTCCTCGAGCGTCACCGTCACACCGGTCTTCTCCTGACCCTCCGCGAGCTCGACCTCCGTCTTCGCCTGGCCACCCTCGGCCTGCGCGGTCAACGTGAACTGGCCGGCGGGCAGGTCGTGCACGATGAACCGTCCGTCGGTCCGGTAGAACGTCTCCGCGCGCTCGAACCCGGTCTTCAGGTCCTCGATCGAGACCGTGAGCTCGGGGGGGCAACGGGCTGCCGTCCCGGCGCGCCACGCCCTCGATCGATCCGGTGGGCTTGATCTGCATGCGCGCGGTGCTGCCCACGGCGATGTGCTCGACCAGCGCCTCGCCGCCGCCCTTGCGATACGCGCGCAGCGTGTACTTGCCCGGCGCTAGCTTGGTGACCGCGAACGCACCATCGACACCGGTCAGCACCGGCTTGTCCTCGTCACCCCAGAAGTCGCGCGTGCTCTGCGGAGTGGATTGCCGCGCACCGGCCGCGTCCGATTCTCGCGCGGCGGAGATGAACGCATCCGAGACCGGCGTGCCACTCGCATTGACGACGGAGCCCTTGATCACGCCGGTCTGCGACTCGACCAGCAGCTTGACGCTGACCACCTTGCCCACCGCGACGGTGACCTTCTCGCCCTGCGTGTCGTCGTCGGTGGTGCCCGGCTTGCGCAGCGCGTCATCCCAGCCGCGGCGCGCACTGACGCGGTAATCGCCGGCACGCACCGCCTCAATCACGAACTCGCCCTTCGCGTCCGATCTGATCTCGTCCTGATTCCACCAGATGCCTCCGCTGAGTGGCCGCGCATCGACGGTGATGTCATCGACGCCCTTGCCCTGCGCGTCGACGACGATGCCCTTGATCGTGCCGCCGTCCTCGAGCACGAGATCCTTCTGGACGGTCACGCCGGGCGTCGGGATCTCGACCTTGAAGCCCTCGCGCGGGACCACCGCCTTCTGCGTATCGACGTTGATCTTGTAGGCGGCCGGCTTCATGCCGCGCAGCTCGTAGCTGCCGTCCGCCTGCGATCGGTCCGTGGCCCGCTCCGACTTCGCGCGCACATCACCGCCGTTGGTCCGCGCCGAGATCTCCGCGTCCTCGATCGGCTGGCCGGACTTTCCGAGGACCTTGCCGCGCACGATGGCGCCGATCTCCACCTCCCAGGTCTGATCGACGACGTCCTTGCCGGCGACCACGGTCGGTGGATAGTGATCCTTCGCGCGATAGCCCTCGCACGTCACCTGCGCCGTGTACGTGCCGGGCAGCACGCCATCGGCGTGGATCGTTCCATCGGGATCGGTGGTCGCGGAGGCCCAGCGATCGTTCGCTTCGTCACGGAAAAACACCCGGGCCTCGACGCACAGCTTCGGCGGCGAGCCCTCGATCATCACCTTGCCGATGATCCGCGCCGCGGGGAACAGCTTCACCACCACGCCGTCGATCTGCTGACCGAGGCCCACGAGCACGGAGCCCTCGGTGCGGCCATAGCCGTGATCGGTCTGCGCGGTCACGACGTAGCGGCCTGGCGGCAACCGATGCACGCGGAACTTGCCCTGCGCATCGCTGATGTTGTCCTCGCGGCCGTCCCAGCTCCACTGCGTGGCTTCGACGCGGACCTTCGCGTTCTCGATCGGTGCGCGTTCGGGTGGAACGACTCGGGCCGGTAGGTCTTTGCCACCGCGACCACGGAGTAGTGTGCGGCGAACAGGTTGTCGGCCTTGTAGGAGAGCTGCGCATCGGTCGGAAGGCAGATCCGATCGCGAAGCTCCTCGTGATCGAGCTCGGTGGCCGAGCCATCGAGGCACACGCGCGCACCCGCGATCGGCGCCTTCGCCTGGTCGCGGACGGTGCCAGAGATCGATCCGCGGGCGAGCTTGCGTGGATCGGGTGCCTGCTTGATCTCGCGGCCTACGCTGCTCGCGCCAGCGGTCAGCTTCGCGGCACTGGTCGGCCCGCTCGCCGCATCGCTGCTCGCATCGTTGCCATGGCGACGCCACAGCACGATCGTCAGGATGATCAAGACAACGCCAGCCCCGGTCCCGATCCACTTGCCCTTGGTCATCGTGGTGATGCTACGACAGACCGGTCCAAGCTCCGGCTGCATTCTGGTGTCCCGTGCGAGCCGTGGACAGCGCCTGTCAGGGTGCGAGGACGCGGTTATCGATCAACCGCGTGGTGCCGACGAACACCGCCATGGCGAGCACCGCCCTGCGCTCGACGCGCTCGAGTGAGGTCAGCTCATCAGCATCGCGCAGCTCGACGTAATCGATCCGCGCCAGGCTCTCGGCCTCGATCGGTGTGCGCGCGGCGGCGAGCAGGGCCGCGGCGGATCGCTCGTGGGTCCTGAACACGGCCTCCGCAGCGGCGAGCCCGCGCGACAGTGAGAGCGCCGCGATCCGCTGCTCCGCGGCGAGGTACGCGTTGCGCGACGACAGCGCGAGCCCATCGGGTTCGCGCACGATCGGTACGCCCTGGATCTCGAGATCGACATCGAGGTCGCGCACCATGCGGCGGATGATCGCGAGCTGCTGGTAATCCTTCTCGCCGAACACCGCGAGGTGTGGCTTCGTGATGTTGAACAGCTTCGCCACGATCGTTGCGACCCCCGCGAAGTGGCCGGGCCGGCTCGCGCCGCACATCGGCTGCTGCAGCTCGCGAACCTCGACGAACGTCTGACTCCCCGCCGGATACATGACATCAGCACCCGGGCAGAACGCGAGATCGATCCCGGCCGACCGCGCCTTCGCGAGATCGCCGGCTTCATCGCGCGGGTAGCGCGACAGGTCCTCCTTGGGCCCGAACTGCGTCGGGTTGACGAAGATCGTCAGGATCACGACGTCCGCGCGTGCGCGCGCGTGGCGGATCAGCGCGAGGTGGCCTTCGTGCAGCGCGCCCATCGTGGGGACCACGGCGATCTTGCGACCATCACGGCGGAGATCCTCCGCGCGCATGCGCATCGAGCGGGGCTCCCGGAAGATCTCGAACGGGACGTTCACGGCGGCATGCTAACCCGGAGGGCTAGCAGCGCGTCATCGCGTCGGTGCAATCCTGGATCGTCGTCATCGCCGCCATCACGTCCGCCTGCGAGCTGAGGCCCGCGTTGCAATCGAGCTGATCGATCCTCGCGAGGCAGCGCTGCGCGGCTGCACAGGTCGGCGCCGGCATCGAACCACCGGCCTGGTTGAGCATCATGCAGAACGGCGCGAGCTGAGAGTTCCCGCAGCTGGTCATCCGGCTGCACGCGTGCTCGAAGACGCTGAACATCACGGCGGGCCCGCCGATGATCCCACCGAACACGCCGCCGCCTCCGCTACCGGGCGTGGCGAACGGGCCGGCGAGCGGATCCGCGGGATCGAGATCATCGGGATCGGGGGCCGCGGGCGGCTTGTTGTTCCACGGGTCGGCGCCACCCGGTGCCTGCGGCGCGGTCGGCGGCGTGAGCGAGCTGTGCGGCGGCAGGGGATTGGTATCCATGCGTTCGGGTGCGGGCGGAGGAGCGAGCCGCGAGTCGGCCTTCGCGGTGGTCGACGCCGGCCACACCATGATGATCACCGCGGCCGCGATCGCGATGCCCGCGAGGACGATCACCAGCACCGGCCAGTTGCGCAGCAGCGAGCCGGAGGGCTGGTTCGGCGCCTGCATGTGCCCGGTCTGGCGCGGCGGCAAGATCGGCTGTGGATCCGCGGCGGCCTGCGCGAGTGCGCGGATCGGAGACGGCACCGGCGTCACATCGCGGCGCGGGCTGCCGGTTCCTGCCAGCGCGGGCAGGGCAGCTGCCGCCGCGGGACGTGCTGCACGTGCGTCAGCGAGATCCGCCTTGCAGTGCTTGCAGCGACCCGCGATCGGATGAACGAGGCCGCCGCACTGCGGGCACGGGAGGCGTCCGTCTGAAGGAGTGGGCGTTCGAGCCACCGCTGCCATGTTGTCCATGCTGTCAGGAGATCGGAGTAGATGCAAAGCCCACTACGTGGTGGGCGCGTAGGACATGTGGCATTGCCAACCCACCATCCGCGCCGCACAATGCGCCGTGCCCGGTCCGACCCCTCCGCGCGTCACCGAGCACGACGTCCACATCGTCGGCCTCGACCCTCGCCACGACGGCGTGCGGATCGCGCAGCTCTCCGACATCCACGTCGGCAACCTGACCCCTGCGGCGCACATCCGGGCCGCGATCTCGGCGGCCAATGCAGCGAACCCGGATCTGATCGTGCTCACCGGCGATTACGTGTGCTGGAAGCGCAGCGAGGTCGAACAGGCCGCGGAGCAGCTCGCTGGCCTGAACGCGCCGCGTGTGCTCGCCGTGCTCGGCAACCACGACTACTTCGTGTGGGGCTCGGGCGTGAAGGCCGCGCTCGAGCGCAACGGCTACGAGGTGCTGCGCAACCACACCACCGTCGCGAACGTGCGTGGCGCGCCGCTGGCACTCGTGGGCATCGATGATCCGGTCACCCGACATGACGATCTCGATGCCGCGTTTGCGGGTGCGCCCACCGGGGTCTCCCGGATCGTCCTGTGCCACGCGCCGGATCGCGCGCCCGCGATCGCCGCGCGCGGCGCAGCGCTCGTGATGTCGGGCCACACCCACGGCGGGCAGATGTACGTGAAGGGGATCACCGACCGGCTGATGAAGCGGATCGGCCTCCACTACCGGCGCGGGTTCTACGACGTCGGCGAGCACGGCGCCCGCTCGCAGCTCTATGTCACTCCCGGCGTCGGATTCTCGGGCGTCACCCGTAGGTTCGGCGAGGGCACGCATGCGGAGTGCGCGGTGCTCACGCTGCGTCGCGCGGAGCGGGAACACATCGTGCGCGCAGCCGGATAGCGTCGGTCACGGCAGGCGTTCGCGGTCGCGTGCTCGCCGACGATCGGCTACTTGCGGGTCTCGGGCGACGCCGGCTGCGTCTTCGGCTGCGCAGCTTTGGGCGGACCGGGAGGCTGCGGCGCGGAGGCCGGCGTCTTCGACGGCGTGCCGTTGGCCTCGGCGTGTGCGTTCTGCGTGGCCTTCATGTCATCCATCGCGTTGACCGCGTGCGAGCGGTCGCGATCGTCGGTGCTCGCGGGCGGGGCCTCGCCGGTGTTGGCCTTCGACTTTCCGGTGGGCGTCTCCGCCAGCTTGTTCTGACCGGGACCCGCGCACGCACCCAAGAGGAGCAGGGTCAACACGAGAACTCTCATGTGTCCAGAGTACTCCTCGCTCGGCGTCGGGCAACCGCTTGCCCGTGAGGTCGGTCGTAGGGAAACACATGACTGCGACGCAGACGATCTGGTCTGCCTCGCTCGTGACGTTGCTCGTCGCTGCCACGGTGCCCGCTCACGCGGAGCCGTCGGACGCGACCTCCGAGCACGCCACGGGAGAGGTGCGTGAGGAACCGACCACGAGCGCGCCGGGCGAGGTCCCGCCGGTGGCTCCGAGCACGCCGCCGCGCGCTCCGACCGGGCGGTTTCAGATCGGCGCCGGCTATCGGACCGATGATGGGTTCATCGCGCAGGCGGAGATCGCGCAGGACTCGCTGTTCGGCACCGGCCACCGGCTGGCGCTCGGTGCACGACTGTCGGGACGCGGGCAGCTGGTCCGGATCGGCTACGACGTGCCGCACCTCGCCGGCGGCGACCTGACGCTGCGCACCGAGCTCCATGCCCAGACCGATCAGCTCCCGGTATTCCGGCGATCGGCCAGCGGCGGTGGAGCGCTGGTGACCGCGCCGGTCGGCGATCATCTGCAGGCGTTCTTCGGCTACCGGATCGAGGAGGTCACGACCTCGATCGACGCGCCCGCGACGTCGCGCGCGGACGTCGGCCCGCCGATCACGGCGCGCGACGGACGGATCGCCACGCTGCGAGCTGGACTGGCGTACTCGACGCTCGATCGTCCGTTCATGCCGACGCGAGGCGCGGAGATCGGCACCTCGGTCGAGGTCGCCGATCCGCGCTGGGGGTCCGAGGTCCAGCTGACGCGGTTCGACAGCTGGGGCAGCGTTCATCGAGCGATCGGCCCGTTCACGCTGCACCTCGGTGGCTCGGTGTCGACGGTGGCCAGCCGCGATGACGCCGGTGTTCCGCTCGCGGAGCGGCTGCACCTCGATGGATCGAGCGTGCTGCGCGGGTTCTCACCCGGATCGATCGGGCCGCGGGACCCGAGGACCGGGATGTCGCTCGGCGGCAACTTCGAGTACACGGCGCGCGGCGAGCTCGAGATCCCGCTGATCCGGCGGCTCGGGATCTCCGGCGTGGGCTTCGTCGATCACGCCGGCATCTACGATGTCGGCGGTGCCGGCTCGCATGGAACGTCGGTCGGCGTCGGGCTGATCTGGCGATCGCCGATCGGCCCGTTGCGGTTCGACTGGGCGTTCCCGCTCAACGGCGACGGCAAGCCGCGCTTCGTGTTCGGGTTCGGAGCCGGGTTCTAAGGCGTGCGATGCTCGGCGTAGATCCGCAGCGCGAACTGGCCTGCCGGCGATCCACGCCACGTCGCGATCTGCGCCTGCGCCGCGCCGGGGAACTCCTCGGGCTGCGGCAGGCCGGCTGGATGCTCGCGCGGCAACAACACGGGCGCGGCGAGGGCGGCGAACGTCAGGTCGGCCACCGTGAACCGGTCGCCCATCAGGTAGTGACGACCATCGGCGAGTCGCCCTGCGATCCGCTCGAACACCTCGTCGATCTTCACGCGCGACCGCTCGGCGCCCGCCGCGTCGACCTTGAGGCCGCGCTTCAGCAGCGCCACGGCGAGCGGGCGCATCAGCTTCAGTGCCGTGGCCTGCCAGGGGGGAACGCCGCGGGTGATCAAGTGATCGAGATCCTTGCGCGGCAGCAGGTAGAAGTAGCCCCAGCGGCGGGTCGCCGGTCCGAGCTGCAGGTCGAGCTCGTCCTCGAGGGCGAGGGCCTCGGCGCGCGTCGCACCGATCGGGATCAGCGTGCCGGGCTTGCGCGCATCGGCCCACGCGACGATGTCGGTGGAGTCGGTGATCAGCTGATCGCCATCGACGAGCACCGGCACGGTGCGTTTGGCTCCGGCGCGGCGGGTCGCGAGGTAGTGGAACAGCGGGAGGTGCCCATCCTCCTCGTAAGCGACGTTGCAGCGCTCGAGCGCCCAGCGCGCCTTCTCGCAGTAGTGCGAGAACGGGATCGTGATGAGGCGGACCTTCACGGGCGGCATACAGCGCCGGGACCGTCCGCGATCGTGATGCACTTGAGCCCGTCGGGGCACGCCGGCTTCTCTCCGCACTTGATCTCGCAGCTCGAGAACTGCGGTCCACGCGCGCCAGCGATGCCGTAGTACTTGACGCACTCGAACGGCGCGCCACACGCATCGCCCGGATCGCAGGGCTGGCCAGGGAGTGTCTTCGGCGGGGCGGGCTTCTCGTCGGGCTTGCCGTCCTTGGCGGGAGGAGGCGTCGGGCCCGGTGCCGGCTTGCTCGACGTGGAGTTGCCGCCGCTGCACGCGGCGAGGAGGCAGATCAGGGCGAGGCGGGTCATGTGAGGAACGTACGCGATCAGCGGCGCCGCGCCATCGCGCCGCGCATGAGATCCGTGAAGCCGCCCTGACCCTCGGAGAGCATCGAGTCGAGCTCGTGCCCCACGCCCACCACGCGCGTGCGCATGGTCCTCGCCGGGAACACGAGGAACGCGAGCAGGCCGATCGTGATCGTCAACGAAAGCCGCACGCCGGCCATCCCCAGCCAGCCGCCGAACCCGAACGCCAGCACACCGAGGCGAAGCAGCGTGCCCATCGGCTCGGGGATGTCGGAGAACATCTGCCGCGGTGCGAGCGCCGAGCTGGGCGCTCGCGCGAGTGCGCGCGCATCGAGATCGGCGGGAGGCCGCGCCTTCGCGAGCAACGCCACGACGTCGCGGGCCCGCTGGGGCCGCTTGTCGGGATCCGGATCGGTCATCTCGATCAGCGCGTTGCGAAGCGTGGGATCGAGGGCGGGCAGGTGGCGCGCGAGATCCATCCGCAGGCCCTTGCGCGGAACATCCTCGGGCTCGATGCCGCCGGCGAGCGAGACGATCGTGGCGCCGAGTGCGTAGAGGTCGGTCGCGGGCGTGACCTGCCCGTGCAGCTGCTCCGGCGCCATGTAGCCGAACGTGCCCACCACCGTCGAGCCACCGCGATCTCGCGCGGCGTCGAGTACGCCGCCGAAATCGACGAGTGAGATCCGCCCATCGGGGGCGCGCACCAGGTTCGAGGGCTTGATGTCGCGATGCACGACCGACGGCGAGCGCGTGTGGAGGTAGTCGAGGATCTCGAGCGCGCGGATCAGCACGTCGCGCAGCTCGAGCTGCGAGAGCCGGCGGCGCTTGGCGAGCTCGCGCAGGTCCTCGCCCGGCGCCCGCTGCATCACCAGATTGAACGTGCCGGGTGGCTCCTCGATCGTCGCGAGGTAGCGAGGCACGCCGGCGTGACGCAGCTGCGAGAGCACCTTGCCCTCGCGCTCGAACAGCTCGAACGACTTCCAGGTGCCGTGCGGCGTGAGCCGCTTGACGATCACCTCCTTGTCATCGGCGCCCTTCGCCTGGTCGTCCCGCGCGAGGAAGATCTCGCCCTGGGAGCCCTTGCCGAGCCGCGGTCCCAGCCGGTAGCGGCCCCCGATCAGGGGACCGTCGAACGCGCTCGGGGCCATGCGAGTTGATAGCACCCCTGATGGCTATCGTTCACTGCGCATCGGCCATCACGAACCGGATCTTGAACCCGCGGACCCGCACGGGTACAGACTTACCGTCCTTCTCGCCGGGGGTGAACCGGCAGTCCTTGAGTGCTGCGATCGCCGCAGCGGTCAGACCGTGGTCGAGACCGGAGACCACCTGGATCTCGCGGGCACGTCCGTTCTCGTCGACGATCAGATCGAGGACGACCGTGCCCTCGGTCGCCGCCGCTCGCGCTTCGTCGGTGTACTTGCCCGAGCAGCGGCCCTGCGGCAGCGGCATCTTGGTGACCTCGTACGCGGCCACCGGCGCGGCGGCAGGCCGGGCCGTCGTGGTTGCGGGACCGGAGGTCGGCTGCGTGGTGTTGCCAACGGCCACCGCCGGGCCGCCGCCGGACTGCGAGGTCGACTCCATCGTCACGCCGAACACCGGCTGCTCACTGGACTCGGTGGCGACGACGGCGTGCTCCGCGATCGGAACGTCCTTCGAGATCATGTCATGCGTGGTCGCCTGGATCGGACGCGACGTCGGCTTCTCGCGGACGATCTTGGGCTCGGGCTTGGGATCGGGCGTTGGCTCGGGAGGTTTGGGCGGCTCGGGCGGTGGCGGCGCCGGTGGCGGAGGGGTGATCACGCGGATCTCGATCTTGCGATCCATCACCGGCGCCTCGCGGGGCGGCAGCTTGGACAGCGCCTCGGCGAGCACGAAGTGCCCGAGCACCGAGGCGGCAGCGCAGATCAGGAGCCGGTGATCGATCACGCGGAGCCTACGTCCCACCCGGCGCGGTCATCGCGGCCGGATCGATCTGGATCGCGAACGACGTGATGCCGAGCGCCTTGATCGTATCGAGCACCCACACGACGCGGCCGTGCGAGACCGCCTTGTCGCCGACGATGATCGCCTGGGTCTTCGGGTCCTTGGCCACCGCTGCCTTTACCGCCAAGCGTAGCGCATCCGGCGTCACGGGCACGGCGTTCAGATAGAGCGAGCCATCCCGGGACAACGTCACCGCGATCGTCGTCGGCGTCAGCGTGGTGCTCTGACTCGCGCGGGGCAGCTCGACCTCGATCGCCTGCTTCGCGATCAGGTTCGCCGTGAGCATGAAGATGATCAGGAGCACGAGCATGATGTCGACGAGCGGCGTGACGTTGATCTCGGCGACGATCCCGCGCCGGCGTCCCGCGCCACCCGCCATGTCACGCCTCCTTCGCTGCGGCCACCGGCTCGCGCGCGGTCTTGAGGTACGCGAGGATCGAGTGGGCGGTGGCCTCGGACGCGGCGACCGAGGTCTCGACGCGACGGATGAACGCGTTGTACGTCGCCACCGCGGGGAGCGCGACGAGCAGACCCACGCCGGTCGCGACCAGCGCCTCGGCGATGCCCGACATCACGGCCTGCGTGCCCTGCATGGTGTTGCCGGCGAGATCATGGAATGCGCGGATGATGCCGAGCACCGTGCCGAACAGTCCGAGGAACGGCGCGTTGTTGCCGAGCGTCCCGAGAAACGCGATCCGCTTCTCGTAGCGCATCCGCTCCTCCTCGAGCATCGCGCCCTTGTGCTCCTCGACGGCCGCGGGGCCATCGGCTGCGAACGTCAAGCACGTGCGCGCGATCGCGGCCTCCATCGATCGGGCGCCGGAGAGCTGCTTCAGCGCGGCGACGGGGCCCTTGTCGGCGAGCGTCCGTATCGCCGCGGCGATCAGGGCGCGGGGCGGGCGCTCCTGGATGAAGAACCACAGCCGCTCGAACATCACGGCGATCGCGCCGAGCGAGAGGCCGAGCATCAGCCACAACACCCAGCGCGAGCCCGCGCGGAGCATGAGGTCGAGGAGCTGGCCATCAATGGTGTCGGTGTTCATCGTTTCTCCTGGAGTCAGAACCGTCCGCGCAGGCCGACGGTGGGAAGCACGTAGCGGATCACCTGGCCGGCGGTGATCTCCTCGGGGAGCAGCGCGATGTTGGTGATGTCGACGTAGAAGTCGAGCAGCCACTTGCGCCACACCACGCGCTTGTCGACGCGAACATCGAACCGCACGTAGCCCGCGGTGCGCGCGGTGTTGTAGCCGGCGGTCGTCGTGCTCGGCTTGCCGCTCTGGTACTGGAGTCGCATCCCGAGGTCCCAGTTGCGGCGCAGCGGCAGGCCCGCCACCACGTTGACGAGGTGCGTACGATCGAAGTCGTACGGCACGTACTGGCCGTCGCGGAGGCGCTCCGACCGGGACAACGTGTAGGAGACCCAGCCGAAGATGCCGGACTTCGCCTGCCGGCGGAGCAGGAGCTCGAGACCGTACGCGCGGCCCTGCTGCGGCGCCGTCAGCCGATCGATGAACGTCTGCTGGCCCATCTCGGTCACTGTCATCGTCGGGAACAAGGTCGGGGACGCCTGATTGACGAGCGACGCGTCGTTGACCGAGAGATCGAAGATCGTGGGATCGAGGCGGTTGTAGAAGCCCTCCCCGGTGAGCTGGAATCGATCGGTGAGCGGCACCTCGACACCGAGGCTCGACTGGTACGAGCGCAGCAGGCCGTACTTCAGCGGCATGAGATCGAGGCCGGGGAGCGGCAGCACGAACCGCGGCGGCTGGTGGTAGACGCCGAGCGAGCCTTTGAGCCAGACCGCGCTGTCATCGCTGTCGGGTGGAACGTCGGCGAGGTCTCGGTGCGCGAGCTTGTAGCGGACGGTGAGCCGCGGATCGATCGCCGGCTTGGTCGTGTCCTTATCGGCCCAGACGTCCGCGCGCACGCCGGGGCGGATCAGCCACTGCGGCGTCGGTCGCCACAGTGCCTCGACGAGGGCGGCGCCGCTGGTGAACCGGTCGAGGCCGCCGGTGATCACGGCGGTCGGGTCGCTGCCCATCGGGCCGTGCTGCGTGATCGAGTGGATCGAACCCTCGACGCCGGCGACCAGCTTGAGCTTCGGATCGACCTTCCACGTCAAGTTGATCGAGGGCTCCGCGACCAGCACGGAGAAGTCGGTGCCCCGTGACTTCGACTGATCGTAGCCGACGACCGTGCGATAGCTGGTGACCAGCCCGCCGTAGGTGCGGTGGAGCCGGAGGTCGAGGCGATGGAAGCCGAGGATCAGCGATGGCGTCAGCGGCGGACTCGGATCGTTCGGTGCCGCGGTGGGGTCCGGCGTCGAGAGCTTGTCGCGCGCGCCGAATGCGAACAGGGTCCAGCCATCGTTCGGCGTGCCGCCATCGAGGCGGAACTGGTAGTCCCAATACGACAGCGAGACCTTGTTGGTCGCGAGGCCGAGGATCAATCCGGGATAGCCGTAGCGGCCGGCGACCGTGACGGTGGCGCCGAGCGCCTTCACCGGCTGGCGCACGAGTCCGCCCGCCTGGAGAAGATTCGCGTCGACGTCGATCAGGTGCTCGTCGCGGCGTGCGCGCGCGGTGCGGCCATCGATGATGCCGCCGGTGTAGCCGCCGTAGGTCACCGGTGCGCCGCCGGGATAGAACTGGATCTCGTCGATGAAGTCGGGGTGGATCACGCTCGGCCCCGAGAGCAGGTGATAGAGCAACGGGACGCGCGTGCCATCGAGCAGGAAGCCGGTGGAGCTCGGGCTCGCGCCGCGCACGATCGGGAACGGCAGCAGCGAGATCGCGGAGGCGACGCCCGGCAGCGCCTGCACCACGCGGAACGGATCACCGAACGTGCCTGGAATCTGCTTGATCTCCGGGCCGCGCAGCGTGATCCGCGAGACCTCCTCGCGACGCTGCTCGCCCATCACGACGATCTCGTACGGATCGTAGCGATCGCGCTCGACGTAATAGCTGACGGAGAGCGCCTGCGCCGCGACCAGCTTCTCCTGCTGGAGAAACGCGTTGTGGCCGGGCGCGGTGACGACGATCTTCGCGGCGCCGGGGGGGACCGGCAGCTCGAAGTTGCCGCGGGTGTCGGCCTCGGCCTCGTAGCGGCGATCGTCGACGATCACGGTGACGGTCGCGCCGGTCACCGGAGCGCGCGTTCCCAGCTCGATCAGCTTGCCGCGAAGGATCGCGGACCGCACGGGTCCGTTGTCGATGGGCGTGGGCGGGGGAGGCGGCGGCGGCAGGAAGGTGTGCGTGAACGTGATCTCGACCGGCACGGCCTTGCCGCCGAAGCGTGCGGGGTCGAACGAGAACCGCTTCGCAGCCGCGGCCACCGCCTCGTCGAACGGCGGCTGCGGCGGCGTGATCGGATCGATCCTCGCGACCGCGCCGGTGATGTCGACCAGCAGCTTCACGGTGACGACGATCGGGACGTCGTGCGCCGGCGCATTCGCGGGATACGGGACGTCGGTCGAGCCCTGCGCGTGCGGCGGCTCGAAGCTCGGCTGCGCGTCGGCGGGCGGGACTCCCGCGTCGGCGGGCGGGTCATCCGCGCGCGCGGTCGACGCGAGCGCTGCGATCACCGCGAGCGTGATCAGGAAGCGTGCGGTCACCGCCATGCGATTCCCACCGTCAGCGTCGCGCCGACATGTGGCCACCATTGATGGCGCTCGATCGTCTGGCCGGTATCCGGCTCGACGCGGCCCGTATCGTCGACGCAGCCGGTCCACTGACCGACCGCCTCGGCCGCGACCGTCAGCGCCGCGCGCGGGCCGAGCACGTACGCGTACTCGCCGCGGGCCAACGCGGCCGCACCGACACCGCTGCAGCTGGCGATCGGATGGCTCGCATCAGGAAATGTGTACGTACTCTCGACGTGCAGGGGAGGTGGATCCATACGCGTCGATCCGCCCTCGACGATTCCGCCGAACCCGAAGCCGACCGCGAGGCTGAGCGACGGAGTGACGTGCCAGGTCGGATCCAGCGTGCCGGCGAACCGCAGCCCGGCGAGCCCGTTGGGGCTGCGCGAGGCCGACGTGTATTCGAACGAGGCGATCAGCGACCACGTCTCGTCGAGCCGCAGGCCGACCCGCAGCTTGGGCCCGAGCAGGCGCCCGCTCGGCGCACCGCGGAGCCCGTGGAATTCGCCGTAGGTCAGGCCGAGCCCGAGCCGGAAGCCGGGGTGACGCCACGCGAGCCGATCGGCCTCGGTCGGCATCGACAGCTTCGGTGGCCCTTCTTCCTCGTCGGTGATCGCCGGCTTGTCGGTGGTCGGTGATGCCGCGGCGGGCCTCGCGATCGAGGGCGTCGCGGGGGCCGCGGTCACGGTCGGCATCGGCGCCGTGGCGGTGGTTGCCGGCGGTGTGGTTGCCGGCGGTGTGGTTGCCGGCGGTGTCGATGGTGTCGATGGTGCCGATGGTGCTGCCGGCGGTGTCCTGGGGCCCGTTGGTGTGGTCGCCGCCGGCGGCGTGTGCGCGGGCGGCGGGAAGATCGGCGGGGGAACCTCCGCGCTCGCCACGCGCGACGACAGGCCGAGCAGGACGAGCCAGCGCGCTCTCATTGGACCGCCTGCACGGGGCACGGCCACCAGTCGGGTGGGGTCGCGCGGTAGTCCCACTCCGGTGAGTCGCACATCAGCTTGCCCTCGTCGCAGCCGAGCAGCGTGTAGTGCGTGATGCCCTTGCACGTCTCGTCGGCGTTGCTGGCGACGACCAGCTGGATCTGGCTGTTCTCCGACGAGTCCCCGCTGAGCGACGGGATCTTCGTGCACGCATGGACGTGCGTCGAGAAGTCCGGAGACCTCTCGGGCGGCTCGCGATAGCGAACGCTGCTGTCGGTGCGGCGTTGCTCGCAGCCGACCTCGCGGACCTCGGCCGTCGGACGCAGCGGGATCGTGACGAGGGTATCCTCGGGCTTGCGCTCGGTGCAGGTCGCGGGATCCTGCGACGGCAGCATGCCGTTCTGGGTAGCGATCACGGCCTCGAAGATCGAGAAGCCGCCCGCCGTGAGGATCGAGAACGTGGGGAGCGGCGCGGCACAGCCGTGGCGCGGGAAGTAGCCGGTCTCGATGAACGCGCCCTCGCGATACGCGAGCCGGGTGTCGGGCTCGGTCATCGCGAGGAAGCTCGCGCCATAGACCACATCGTTGGTCGGTGCATCCTCCTCCGGATCGAAGCCGCGCGTCGGCTGGCGGCGTGCGCGTGCCAGCTCGAGCGTGCCGGTGTGGTCGCGATCGTCGTAGACCACGAGGCTGGCGTATGCGACGCGGGCGGTGACGTCACCGAACAGCAGATCCGCCGCGGGAAGCTCGCGGAGCGAGATGTCGGTCGGGACGCCCGGTGTGATCGGACCACCGCTGATCACGTTCGTCGGCGTGAACGACAGCGGGTTGCGACAGCCTTGCGCGACGGCAGCGGCGAGCTCGGGCGTCTGCGGCGGCAAGAAGCACAGCGCCTCGGGCAACCACTGCGTGCCCCACACCACGGCGACCTGCAGATCCGGGTTCTTCGCCAGCGGCAACCGAACCGCCTCGAAGTCCCCGCTGGTCTGCACGTGGATCGTGACGAGCGGCGTGGCATCGCCGCCGAAACCCACGAGGCTGTCGCAGCCGAGGAGCGATCCCGAGATCACAGCGAGCGTGGCGATGCGAATCATGGCTGCCATGCGACCCCCAGCTCGGCGGTCCAGCTCGAGTGGACCGAGCCATCGACCACCGCGAACGATGGCCCCCCGCTGATCGTCAACAGCCAGGGACCGAGCAGGTGGAGCCCGACCACGGCCTCCAGATCACTCGCCGGAACCATCGCGAGCGCCGAGGTCTCGAGCTCCGATCCGGTGCGGCCTGCGCGGGCGCCCTGGTTGCGCGTGCGGGTCTCGTGGACCAGCGTGCCGCCGATGCCGAGCCGGATCCCGAGCGAGCCACGGCCCGCATCGTGCTGCGCAGATCCCGTGAGCCGGAGGCGGAGATCGGAGTGAGTGACGGTCCAGATCTGGGTGCCCTCGGTCGCCGTGACCCACGCGGCGCGCGCGCCCCACCGCAGTGGACAATCGCCGAGCGTCACGCCGGCACCGACTCCGCGCGATAGCCCGGTGGGCAGGGCTGTCGGAAATCCAAGCACCAGACCGGCATCG
>JAYUVX010000057.1:0-21332 GCA_043753855.1 Myxococcales bacterium
GCACCCATCTCGCGCTCGGTCTCCGCCTTCAGGATGTCGAGCAGCGCGGACCGCTTGTCGGGAGTATTGCCATCGGTCGGCTGACTCTTGGTGACCTCGATCTTGGACGGGGTCGAGGGGAGATCGATCTTGATCTCGGGCGTCGCAAGCGGCTTCGGGTCGGGCTTGAGGGTGGTGTTGGCACCATTACCGGGGCAGCCCAGGAGCCCGGCGGCGGCGCCGAGCAGGAAGATCCATCGCATATGACCGAAACACTAGCACGGCTATAATGAGTGCCACCGTGCCGTTGGATCGTCCTACCGTCCTCGTGATTCACGACGACGCCGACGCACTCGATCTGATGACGCGGCTGTTCGAGGCCAGCGGATTCGACGTCGTCACCGCGGTCACCGGCTACCGCGCTCAGTCGTATCTGGAGGGCGGCAGGCGCGTCGACGTCGTGGTCGTACCCTGGGACACGCACCACGTGGTCGGCGGAGAGGTCTATCGCTGGTGCTTGCAGCGGCGCTACGATCTGCGCGACCAGTTCGTGTTCCTCGGATCAGAGCTTTCCCCGGAGTTCGACCAGATCGTCGCCGGCCGGTGCGTGGAGGTTTCGATGACGCGTCCGAGTGAGGTCGCCCGCGTGGCGATCGCGGCGGTCCGCAAGCGGGCCAACCTCGAAGCGCAGCGGGATGCGATCGCCGAGGCCGATACCAAGAAGCCGCGGCTGCTGCTGTGCGATGACGAACCGGTGCTCCTCATGGTGATGGGCGAGATCCTCGGCCAGACCTACTCCGTGACCCGCGTCGAGAGCGGCAACGGCGCGATCGCGGTGCTCGAGCACGAGGACTTCGATGCGCTCGTCCTCGACTGGCACATGGACGATGGGAACGGCGCCGACGTGTACCGCTGGATCCTCGCCCACCGGCCCTGGCTCGCCGAGCGCGTGGTGTTCCTGTCTGGATGGGAGGGCGATGACGCGGCGACCGTGGCACCGGGCCGTCCGATGCTGCGCAAGGGGCAAGACTCGCACGCGCTGACCTCCGTCCTGCGCGAGATCGTGCGTCAGGTGCGGGGCAGCGGAGCCCATCTTCTCCCCACCTGAGGTATCAAGGCTCCGATGCAGGCGCGGATCCTCGATGGCGACAAGCTGGTCACCACCACACGACTCGAGGACATCCGCGCCGCACTCGCCGCGAAGCAGCGGATCTGGGTCGATCTCGAGCGCCAGTCACCCGAAGCGGACGCACTGCTGAAGGACACGCTCAAGCTCCATCCGCTGACCATCGAGGACATCTGGGGCCCGCGCTCGCAGCCGAAGATCGACGACTTCGACAACTACCTCTACGTGATCGTCCACGGTGTCGGCTCGCGCAAGAAGGACAAGCTCTCGCTCGTCGAGATCGATATCGTCATCGGCGATACGTTCCTGATCACCCACGATCGCGATGGGCTGGTCACCGATGATGTGGGGACCGAGCTCGATCACTCCCCGCGCCTGTTGCAGAAAGGCATCGCGTGGCTCGCGCATGCGGTGCTCGACCGCGCGGTCGATCGCTACCTGCCGGTGATCGATCAGCTCGATCGCGAGATCGAGCAGCTCGAGGTCGACGTGCTCGAGAAGGCCGGCACCCCGAAGGGCAAGAAGGTCCTCGCCCGGATCCTCGGGTTCAAGCGCACGCTGCAGGAGCTCCGGCGGATGTCGATCCACCAGCGCGAGATCCTGCTCCGGTTATCCCGCGGTGACTTCGGCGAGATTCCGCCCGAGGCGATCCCGTTCTATCGCGACGTCTACGATCACTTCCTGCGGATCGGCGACATCGCCGAGGGCTATCGCGATCTCGTGACGTCGTCGCTCGACGCCTACCTCAGCGTGCAGAGCAATCGCATGAACGAGGTCATGAAGACGCTGACGCTGATCTCGACGGTGATGCTGCCGCTCACCTTCATCGCCGGCGTCTACGGCATGAACTTCGACAACATGCCCGAGCTGCACTGGTTCTGGGGGTATCCATTCGCGCTGGCCCTGATGGCATCGGTCGCCATCTCGATCCTGCTCTACTTCCGCCACAAGGGCTGGATCGGCAACGCGGAGGCGGCCGAGGTCCGGTTCAAGCAGCACGAGAAGGAGCAGGAGGAGGCGTAGTTTCCGCCACTAGCTCGTCAATTCGTGCCGAGGATGTCGCTGGCGATCCGCTCGAGGCGCTCGAGGGCGGAGACCAGATCATCGAGTGGAAGCTCGTCGGCGTTGAGCATCAGCACGTAGCCCGGCTCGCCGCGACGGATCGTGCCGCGCGGGTCGTAGAGCAGCCAGTCGTTGGGCTGGCCCCAGTTCGCGAGCGGGATGCACTCGTCGATGCCGGTGGCGCCGTAGCCTGCCGACATCGCGAGGTAGTCGCGTGCACTCTTCGCGAGGTCGGTCTCGCCGCGATAGTCGCGGGTGCCGAGGAACTCGTTGTCCCACAGCTTCATCCCATCCGAGATCGTGAGCAGCGCCCGGTAGTCGTTGGGCAGCTGGATCTTCTTCGCCCGCTCGGCGGCGAGTACGTTGTCGAGCGTGGTGGGAGGGTTGAGCTGGCCCTGCTCGCCGTACTCGCGGAGCGTCGAGATCAGCGAGTCGAGGGCCAATCGCACCGAGCCGACGTGCGGCCGGATATCGACCGGGATCGTCGGTGCCGAGGCGCCATCGATGAGCCCGATGAAGTCCGGATCGTCGAGGTAGGCGGCGAAGTCATCGTCCCGGCGCACCTGCGCGGGCGTGGCTCCGGCGTCGAGCGCCACCTTCAACGATTGCAGCATCGCCGCCTTGGTCCCGACCACGGCATAGGCGCAGGCGATGTTGAACCGCAGCTCCGCACTGGCGTCCTCGGGCACCAGCGCGACCAGCTGAGGGATCCGCTCCGGATCGTCACCGACCGCGGCGAACGCGTTGCGCAAAAACTCCTGCGAGTGGAACCCGGTCTGATCCGGGAAGTCGGCCCACCGCGAGAGGACCAGATCGAGGAGCTCCTTCACCTCGGGCCCGCCGCGGTGCTCGCGCGCGATCGGCAACAGCATCAGCTGCGCGGAGCCGAGCGCGATCTGACCCTGCTGGACGCTGGCCTCGCCCTCGATCGTGGCGAGGAACCGGCGCAGCGCATGGATCGGCTGCTCGTCCTCGAGGATCTCGACCACGCGCGCACCGCCGATCCGCACCGGCACCGGCACCGGTACCGGTACGTCGGCAGGCAACGTGCCGCGCGGCATTCGCAGCCTGCCGGCGGGCCGCGCGACCGGCTTGGGCGTCGCCGCGGCGGACTTCGTGGCCGGCTTTGCGATCGGCTTTGCGAGTGATTTTGCAGCCGGCTTTGCCGCCGCTCGCGCCTTGCTCGAAGCGGTCCTGGCCGGAGCGCGCCGGGCCTTGGCCCTGGCCTTGGGGGGGACCTTCCGAGCCGCGGCCTTGTTCGCTGCGAGCTTGTTCGCCGCGGGCTTGTTCGCCGCGGGCTTTTTCGCCTTCGGCTTCGGCCCAGCCTTCTTGTTCGCGGTTGCCATGCCCCTCGTCCCCGATTCTACTTCTTTGTCACGAACATACCGTCCTGGTACTCCACGATCTCGCCGCGGACCGCCGAGGCGGCCACGGTCAGCGGCGAGGCCAGGTACAGACGGCCCGGGCCCGAGCGGCCCTTGTAGTTGCGATTGATCGCCGAGACCGTGGTCTGGTCCCCGCGCTCGGAGACTCCCGGGCCGCAGCCGATGCACGCGCCACAGCCGGGCTTGATCACCTGCACGCCGGTGCGCTCGAACAGCTCGAGGTAGCCCTTCGATCGCGCGTAGGCCTCGACGTCCTGCGATCCGAACTGCAAGTAGAACTTCACACCGTCCCCGACCCGCTGGCCGGCGCGTTCAGCGTCCGCCATCACGCGCGCGTACATGTCGATGTCGTCGCGCTTGCCCGCGGTGCACGAGCCGCCGTAGGCGATCTCGATCTTCACCTTCCCGAGCTCGGCGATCAGCGCTCCGTTCTTCGGATCGCTCGCGATGCCGTGGTCCGGATCGCCGGGAGTTGCGACCATCGGCCTGATCGACGCCAGATCGATGCGATGCACGCCGCCATCGTGGTGCGCATCCAGATCCGGCGTCACGACCTTCGCGCGCAGGGTCTCGACCGAGACGCCGTGCCGCCGGTCGGCGATCCAGCGCAGCATCGCGTCGTCGACCTCCATCACCGCGCCGCGCGCCGAGCACTCCGTTGCCATGTTCGCGAGCGTGGCGCGCTCGTCGGGAGCCAGCGCGAATAGACCGGAGCCGCCGAACTCCATCACCCGGTTCAGCGTGTCCTCGCGCTTCGCGAAGGTAGCGAGGATGTGGAGCATCACGTCCTTCGCGGTGACGCCGGGATTCAACGACCCGGCGAGCTCGAACCGGATCGATTCGGGCACCGCGATCGGCGTGAAGCCCCACTTGAGGAGCGCGGCGTACTCGGTGGACCCGACGCCCCACGACAGCGCGCCGGAGGCACCGCCCATGCAAGTGTGACTGTCGGTGGCCTGCACGAAGTCACCCGGATCGATGAACTGCTCGCGCGCCACCTGGTGACAGATGCCGGGCGAGACGCCATCGATCGCACTGTAGTTGCGCACCCCGGTGCGTGCGGCGAACTCGCGCTGCACGTCGCGCAGCGTGCCGATCTTGTCCGCGAACCTCGCCATCGACGCGACGCCGGTGGCGTAGATCAGGTGGTCCTCGAACACCGCGAACTTCGTCGGGTTCTGCAGCAGGTAGTCCGCGCCGTACTCCGCGGCGAGGAAGAAGTCGACCTGGGCCGTGGTGAACTCGTGCGAGTAACCGGCATCGACCTTCACCAGCACCGCATCGCCGGGCTTCACGTACTCGCCCTGACCGGGCAGCAGCTTCGCGGCGAGGATCTTCTCGGTCAGGTTCATCGGGCGCTTGCCGGTGCCGGTGGCGGGCACCGTGATCTCGCCCTTGCCGAGCCGTGCACAGAACGGAAGCAGGCCACCGCTCTCGATGATCAGCGCGGTGATCGCATCGTGGCCGCGGGTGAACTCGGCGAGCGCGATCGTCTCTCCGGCCTCGAGCCGGCGGAGCATCGCATGATCACCCATCAGCTGGCCGATGTTGATGTTGTTGCGCGCGTGGATCGGCGCGAACGACGAAGCGATCGCGAGCTTGCTGCCGGAGAACACCTCGCACTGCGCGGCGGTCTCGCGGCTCGAGCCCACGCCCTTCTGCGCTCCGGCGACGATCACCTCGAAGCCGGCCTCGACCAGCGCGTTCGCGGGGATCAGCCGCGCGCCGTCGATCACCAGCCCGGCATACGCGTTGTTCGCGATCTCCGCGGGGTCGTAGTCGAAGCACACCCACGCCGGCGTCATCGCATCCGTGTTGATGTCATCGAGCAGATCCTCGGGTGCGAGGTCCTCCATGCGCAGCGTCAGCGTGCCCGCGAGCTGCTGCCGGATCAGCTCGGGATCCTTCGTCAGGTACAGGACACGCTTGCCCGACGAGAGCGCGAAGCGGCGATCCAACATCGCGGGAAACCTACCACGCGTTACAGGATGATACCCGCGACCACCGGGCTGGGCTCGTACTGCGAGCCGTCACCGGCCTCGCCGTACTTGTTCGCACCCCAGCAGTACACGTTCCCGTCGTCCCGCAGGCCGCAGGTGTGCGAGAGCCCGGTGGCGATCTGTGACCATGCGAACGTCGCGAACAGCTTGCGGGGAGTCGCGACTCCGGTGACCAGCGGTCCGAGCTCGAACCCATCGTTGGCCCCCCAGCAGTAGAGGTTCTTGTCGTTGCCGAGCGCGCAGCTGTGGTTCGATCCGAGTGCGACGGCGCCCACCATCGACGCCGCCGGCCAGGTCGGGGACATCGTCGGCTCGACGACGGAGCCACACGCGGCACCCGTGCCCGTTCCGGTCTGCTTGTCGTTGTTGCTGCCCCAGCAGCTGATCAGCGCCGTGGTGTTCGGCTTGCGCTGGACGCACGCGTGATTGCCATCCTGCGCCGCGGTCACCACGCTGGCCGCGCCGAGCGGCTGGACGCCCGAGAGGACCTCGGTCGGCGTGAGGAAGGGATCTTGGTGTCTGCACCGATTGCACGTGCGTGCTGACCACCCGCCGCGATCCGCGGTGGAGCGGCGGGATCGACCGGAGGAGCGTCGGTGGCGGCGCCGTCGTCGCTGGCGCCGGCGTCGGATCCGGAGAACCCCGGCTTGGAGAAACACCCGCCGAGCACCACCACCGCGACCACCATCAGATGTTTCATGGGTCAGCTCAGAACGGAGTTGGGACCGGCTTGGTACCCGATCCGGTGTTGCTCGGTGGCCTGGTGTTCGAGCCGGCGTTCGGCGGTGGCGGCGGTGATGGGAGCGTGACCTCGACCGCTTCGGCTCCGGTGACCGGGACCTTCGGCCGCTTGGTGCCCGTGCGCGGCGGCTTGGCGCGCGGCGGTCTGGTGCCCGGCTTCGGCTCGAGCTTGATCGCGGGCTCGGGCGGCCTCGCGCTGCCAGCATCCGGTTCGACCACCGCGGCGTTCGCGCTCCCTGCTTCCGGCGGCGGCGGTGGCGGCGGCGGCGGCGGCGGCGGCGTCGGTTCGACGAGCGGCTGCTTGACCGCGGGCGCGACCGGAGGCGGCGTGGCGACGTCGTCCTTCGATCCACCGATGCCCATCGCGATCACGATCACCGCTGCGACCACGCCGACCGCGGCGAACAGCGGCCACCGCTTGCGGGGCATCGCGGCCCCGGCCGGCGACGACGCGCGCACAGCGGCCTGCGATGCCAGCGCGCCGGTACCCGCGAGCATCGTCTCGCCCGTCATCATGGGCTCGACATCGATGCTGCTCGGCTTCGTGCGGCCGTCTGCATGTGCGCGAACTGCGCGCTGGTGGCGGGGAACGGGCCGATGCTCGGATGCGTGTCACCAACCTCGATCACCGGTGCCGGCGTCGACAGGATCAGCGACTCCTCGAGCGCCGTGCGCGCCTCGACGGCGCTCTGATAGCGATCAGCGGGGCGCTTCGCGAGCAGCTTGTCGATCACGCGCGCGAGCTTCGCGGGCACGCCGGTCATCGGCGGTGCGGGCTCGTCGCTGGCGTGCAGCGCGAGCAGCTCGTGCACCGAGTCCGACATGAACGGCAACCGGCCCGAGCTCATGAGGTAGAGCATCACGCCGAGCGAGTACAGATCCGAGCGCGCGTCGCACGGTTCGCCGGTCGCGAGCTCCGGGCGCATGAACGCCGGCGTGCCGACCACCGCGCCCGCGCCGGTCATGGTCGTCGAGGTCGAGGTCGAATCGGGAGAGGTGGACTTCGCCGGGCCGAAGTCGAGCACCTTCACGATGTCACGGCCCGAGGACATCAGCATGACGTTCGACGGCTTCAGGTCTCGATGGATGATCGAGATCGCGTGCGCGCCCTCGAGGGCATCGCAGATCGTGTTCAAGCAGACCGAGTCGCCGGTGCAAGTCTCGGTGATGCCGCAGAGCGGCGGGGGAACGGTCAGCCTGGGGTGGAGTCGTTGACCGCGGCCCCCGACACCTCGAATTCTCCGGGCGAGCTGTACTGCACGGCGTGCGAGAAGGCGTTCCAGATCGGCGAGCGGTGCCCCGTGGACGGCACGCGGCTGATCAAGCTCAAGACGCGTATCGATCCGTTCCTCGGTCGCGATCTCGACGGCCGTTACACGGTGCTCGAGAAGCTCGGCGCCGGCGGGATGGGCGCGGTGTATCGAGCCGAGCAGCACTCGGTCGATCGCGAGGTCGCGATCAAGGTCGTGCACTCGAGCCTGGTCTCGGAGCCCGAGGTCATCAAGCGGTTTCTCCGCGAGGCCAAGCTCGCGAGCCGGCTCAGCCATCCCAACGCCGTGGGCGTGCTCGACTTCGGTCAAACCGAGGACGGCGTGTTCTACCTGGTGATGGAGCTCGTCACGGGCCGCACGCTCGACGAGGCGATCAAGGCCGAGCGCCAGCTGCGCCCCGAGCGCGTGGTACGGATCGCGATCCAGATCTCGACCTGTGGGATCGCACGCTGGCCACGCGGCCCTCGCTGGCCTACCTGATCCCGAGCTTTCACAATCCCACCGGCTACTCGTACTCGAGCGGCGAGCTCCGCGGTGTCCTGGAGCTCTGCCAGCGCCACGGCGTGGCGATCCTCGAGGATGACTGGGGCAGCGACATGATGAGCGACGGCGAGTACCGCCCGATGCTCCGCATGCTCGGCGGCAAGAACGTCCTGTACGTGAACTCGTTCACCAAGAAGCTGCTGCCATCGCTGCGCGTCGGCTTTGTCGCTGCGTCGCCCGAGCTCGTGCCCACGCTGGTCGCGATGAAGCGGTTGTCGACGCTCGGCAACGCGTGGTTGACCGAGGCGGTGGTCGCCGAGTTCCTCGATCGCGGCTACTACGACACCCACCTGCAGGCACTCCAGCGCGCGCTCGATACGCGCTACGCGGCCTGCCTGCTGGCGCTCGAGGAGCTGATGCCCGAGGGTGCGCGGTGGACGCGTCCCGGCGGCGGCCCCACGCTGTGGCTCGAGATCCCGCGCACGGTCGAGCTGCCCGCGCTCGAGGCACATCTCGCCCGGCGCGGCGTGCACGTGAGCAACGCCTCCGCGGCATTCCTCGGACCGGCGCACCTGCACGGGTTCCGCATTGCCTACGCGTATCTCTCCGAGACCGAGATGCGTGCTGCGCTGACGATCCTCGGCGAGGCCCTCCGCACCCTGGCCCGCTGAGTCGCCGTGCGCTGAGGCTTGTGGATCCGGGGTCCTCGGGGCAGAAATGGAGGGGTGAAGTCCCTCTGGTTCGCCGTCCTGGCGATCGCCGCGTGCAGCTCTGCCCCGGCTGCCACGACGGACTTCTTCGGGCCGACGATCGAGCCGCCGCGCGGGCTCGGCAAGATCCAGCCGGGCATGAGCGTCGCGGAGGCCAAGAAGCTGGTCCCGGCGCTCAAGGATGATCATCTGGGCGTGCGCGAGCACCTCGTGCTCGATTCGGGGGTCGGCGACGTCAAGCTCGAGGTCCGCGTCGATAATGGCACGGTCGCCACGGTGGTCGCGATCGTCCAGGGGCAGTCTGTCCGCGACCTGCTGACCAAGGCGTGGGGACAGCCGCAGATCACGAAGGATTCGCTGGGACAGCCGGAGACCACGTGGGCGAGCGAGTCCACCGGCTGGAAGGTCAAGCTCGACTGCCTCGAGCGCAACTGCATCGTCGAGTACGTGCCGTATCACGTGCTGACCAGCGGCTTCTTCGGCGCGCACGTGGTGCCGCCGGGCGATCTCGCGAACCTCAAGATCGGGATGAAGCTCGCCGAGGCGCGCAAGCTCGCACCGGGTCCGATCGATGTGCGCGCCGGGATCCCCACCGGTGTCGATGGCGTTCGCGAGTTCGTCGCGCTCGATGACAAGCTGGGTGTGGTCCGCGCGATCTATCTCAACCTGCCGCAACACGCCGAGGATCTGATCAACGAGGCGTGGGGCGAGGGCTGGGCTGCGATCGAGCCGGTCGGCAAGAACGTCCTGGTCTGGCCTGATCCGACCACGCGCTGGCGCGCGACGCTTCGCGATGCGCTCGGCTACAGCCACGATCTCGCGTACGACAACTACCTGCCCGCGGCAGAACTATTCGGCGAACAGCCCGACGTGCTCGACGCGGTTCCGGTGCTCGGCTCGACCGTCGACGAGGTCAAGAAGCTGTTCCCCACCGAGACCACCGCGGCCGGCCGCGACCTCGTGCTCTCGCTGCTGCCCACCGAGTGGGAGCGCGGCGCCACCAAGATCAACCTCGACATCGCCGGTGGCCGCGTTCGCGCGCTGTCGTTCTCGATCCCGTGGAAGGCGCGTCCCGAGGCGAAGGAAGATCTGCTCGCGATGTTCACGCACAAGTGGGGCCCGCCGCGCCCCACCGAGGAAGACGACAAGAAGGTCTTGATCTTCCGCGAAGGCGATCCGCGCGTCGAGGTCCGCGAGGACGTGCAGCACGGCAGCTACCAGATCGAGATCCGCAAGTAGCGGGTCACCCGAGGGCCGCGGCGATCGTCGCGTAGAAGTAGCGGGCGGCAAGCGTGGTGGTCTTGTGGGCACCGCGCGGGATCTGCCGGAGCGGAGGCGCGACCTCCATGATGTCGCCGCCGCACAGGCCGATCTCGGCACCGAGCCGGCGGATCAGCTTCAGCAGCCACTCCGGCTCGAGGCCCCACGGCTCGGGCGTTCCGGTCGCATCGGCGAACTCCGAGTCGGTGCCATCGATGTCGTTCGAGAAGTAGACCGACGTCGCGCCGACCCGCTTCAGGTACGCGATGATCGCATCGAGCGACTCCTCGGGCTTGCGCCGGCACTCCTCTGCCCAGAACTGGCGGACGTTGAGCGTGGACTCCCAGTGAGCGCGGTCCTTGCCCGACGCGCGGGTTCCGACCTGCACCAGCCGGCCATCGCGCCCGAGCAGCTCGTTGGCATGGAACGACCAGGTGGCGAAGCAGTACTTGATGCCCAGCCGGTTCTCGAGGAGATCCGTGTGCGCATCGGGCTGCACGATCGCCCAGCGATCCTTGCGCGCGCGAGAGAGCGCCGACACCACGGGCCACGCGGTCGAGTGATCACCGCCGATCACGAACGGCGCGATGTTCGGATTCTGCGCGAAGATCAGATCCATCGCGCGCTCTGCGATCGAGAGCGGGGACACCGGTAGCCGCTCGCTGACGTCCGGATACAGCGCTTTGCGGGTCGCCGCCAGCTGCGCCTCGCCGAGCATGTCATCGTGCAGCAGCTGCGGAACCACGAACACGTCGCCGATGTCGACGACCTTCGCGGCGTCGAGCTTCGCGGTCCAGTCGGGGTGCTGCCTCATCAGCTCGGCGCGGATCACCTGCGGGCCAAGGTTGGCGCCGCGCACGAACCCGGCCCCGACATCCGACGGGATCCCGAGGATCACGCCGCGCGCGGTGCCTAGCTGCTCGATCCGGGCGAGGAACTGCTCCCGCACTCCGGCATCACTATCCACGCCGTAGAGCTGCTTCTGCAGCCGTTGCTGCGCGGCGCGGCCGGTCGAGACCAGATGAACACCCCCTGCCGAGGGCCGCAGCAGCGTCGCGAGCTCCGTACGCCATTCCATCTCAGGACTGTACAGCACGCCGACGGCGACGGAGCGCTAGCAGCGTCGCGCCGATCGCGAGACCGGGAGCTCCGCCCGCGGAGCAGCTGGCGAACCGCGGCGGATCCTCGACCATCACGTCGACCTCGCGCACGGTGATGTTGTCGTTGCCATCGCGCGCCTCGATCATGATCGTGTGCGAACCGGCGGGGAGCGCGGCATCGGTGGTGAAGTCGTACGGTCCGGTCGCTATCGACGCGACCTTCGCGCCATCGACGTAGAGCGAGACGCCGGCGAGGCCGACGTCGTCGGTGGCCTGCGCGCTCACGACGAACCCGGGCTGGACCGATGCGTGGGACGCCGGCGAGCTGATCACCACGGTGGGCGCGTTGCCATCCGCACCCGCCGACCCGAGCCGGGCCAGCAGAATCTGCACCGAGCTCTGCTCGGCGCGACACGATGTGGTGCCGAGGCCGCAGGGCCGCGCGGACTTCTCGCCGCATGGGGCGACGGTGTCCTGGAACGAACGCTTCCCGGTGAACGACAGGTAGCTCATCGGGTCGGCGGCGAGCAGCTCGTGATCGAGGCCGTACGCGTGCCCGACCTCCTGGCTCATCACCTCACACACGAGCTGCGGATCCGCCGGTAGGTTGTCGGTGAACGCGAACACGATCGCGCGCTCCACCACACCGCAGTCGCTCGCGAATGGGGCAATGCCCGCCACGTTGAGCGCGCGACCGATGTCAGCGGCCGAACCACCGAACAGCGCCTCGATGTGTGGTGCGCTGCCAGGATCGGTCTCGGTGATCGTCACGTCGAACCGCGACCAGGTCTCGCGCATGCACGCGACCGTGGCGGTCCACTTCGCATCGCTGACGTCCCAGCTATCGATCGCCACCGGCTTGGTCACGATCGACGAGGTACCGGTGGAGGAGTTGTTCTGGCCAGGGCGCACCGTGGCGCCGTGTCGGTTGAGGTAGATCGTGCGGCTCTGTGCGCGGGACACGCCGGTCGGCGGGACCAGCTCGCGATGGATCACGGTGCCATCGAGCGGACCGTCATCGACGATCGGCGCCGCCACTGCTTGTGTGGCGCGTAACAGGAGCAGCGCTGCACCACCCGCGAGGAGACGAACCATGACCGTAGAACCGGCCGCAGTTGTCACGGATGAATGTGTGCACTCAACGACTCCGACCAGACACGCGGCTCAGACATGCTTGCACGGTGTAGTCCGCAGTGCCCCCGTGCCGACACTGCCGTACGCCGATCAGATCGCGTTGCGATCGATCGCCGTGCGCGCTTGTTCGGAGAGCAGCCGCACACCGTAGATCATCTGCGCGAACCGGGCGTCGGTGGTCAGCCCCTTGGCGAACCGGTAGTAGATCTGCTGCGCGATCACGGCGGTCTTGAGTAGACCGAACGCATAGAAGTACACCAGCTGATCGGTGCTGCGGCCCGAGCGCTCGAGATAGCGGCGCGCCACCTGGTCACGCGTCATCATCCCGGGCCGCGCCGTGGGACCGAACGGGAGCGCGTGATAGGCCGGTGGATCGCTGGCCTGTGCCCAGTAGGAGAGCGAGGTGCCGAGATCCATCAACGGATCGCCGATCGTCGTCATCTCCCAGTCGAGCACGCCGGTGATTCGCTCGAGCGCGGGATCGAAGATGACGTTGTCGAACTTGAAGTCGTTGTGGATCAGCGACGGCGGACCCTCGGCCGGCAGGTGCGTCGCGAGCCACGCGGCGACCTCGGTGACCGCCGGGAGATCATCGGTCTGCGAGCTGTTGTACCGCTCCGTCCACCCCGTGACCTGCCGCGCGATGTACCCGGTGGGCTTGCCGAACTCACCGAGGCCCGCGGCCGCGTAGTCCACCGCATGCAGATCGACGAGCGCGTCGATCAGGATCTCGCACACCCGCACGACCTTCGCCGGATCGCTGGCGAGCTCCGCCGGGAGGTCCTTGCGCAGGATCACGCCGCGCCGGCGCTCCATCAGATAGAACGGCGCGCCGAGCACTTCTCCGGTGCCCTCGAACGCGATCACCCGCGGCGCGCGCTCGTAGACCGGCGCGAGCTTCGACAGCACCGCCACCTCGCGTCCCATGTCGTGCGCGGACTTCACCTTGCTGCCGAACGGTGGCCGCCGCAGCACGTACTCGCGGTCGGCGTGGTGCACGAGGTAGGTCAGGTTCGAGTGACCGCCGGGAAACTGTTCGATGGTGACCGCGCCCTGGGCCCGAAGCTCGGTCTCGAGATACGCGGTGAGCCGCACCAGATCGAGCTCCTCGCCGGCGCGCACGGCCTTCGGCGCATCCTCGATCATGGTCACCGGCCGTACCGCGCGAGGATCCGCTTCGCGACCACCATCTTGTGGACCTCGTCCGGGCCGTCGTAGATCCGCGCGCCGCGCTCGTGCACGTAGTAGTAGGCGAGGATCGTATCGCTCGTGATCCCCAGCGCGCCGTGCAGCTGGATCGCGCGATCGACGACCTGCAGCATCACGTTCGCGACGAAGAACTTGATCATCGAGACCTCGTCTCGCGCCCGGTCGAAGCCCTTGTTCTCGATCGTCCACGCGGCGTGCAGCACCATCAGCCGCGCAGCATTGATCTCGGCGCGGGCCTCGGCGACCCAGGCCTGGGCGATCTGGCGGGTCGCGAGGGTCTTGTCCGCGTCGATCTTGCGGCGGGTGAGGTGGTTGCACATGGTGTCGAACACGCGCTCGCAGATGCCGATCCAGCGCATGCAGTGATGGATGCGACCGGGACCGAGGCGCTCCTGCGCGATCAAGAAGCCGGCGCCCTCGGGGCCGAGCAGGTTGGTCTGCGGGACGCGGACCTTGCGGTACCAGATCTCCCCATGGCTGCCATAGCCCTCGCCGGCATCGCCCATGATCTTGATGTTGCGCACGAGGTCGAAGCCCGGCGTCTGGGTGGGCACGATGATCATCGACGCCCGCGCGTGTGGGGAGGCCTCGGGGTTGGTCACCGCCATCACGATCGCGAACGCCGCACCGTCGGCCGCGGTGGTGAACCACTTGTGGCCGTCGATGATGTAGTCGGCGCCCTCCTTGCGCGCGGTGCACGACATGATCGTCGGATTGGAGCCGGGATTCTCCGGCTCCGTCATCGAGAAGCACGAGCGGATCTCTCCGTTGGCGAGCGGCTCGAGCCACGTCGCCTTCTGCTCGGCAGTGCCGTACTTGTGGAGGATCTCGAGGTTGCCGGCATCGGGCGCCTGGCAGCCGAATACGTAGTGACCGAGCGGTGATCGACCGAGCCGCTCCGAGACCAGGCCGTGCTCGACCAGCGAGAGTCCGAGCCCGCCGAGCTCCTTCGGCAACGACGGCCCCCACATGCCCGCGGCCTTCACCTGCGCGCGTAACGCGGCGAGCTGAGGCTCGGCGGCGACGAAGCCTTGCTCCATCACCTCCGCCTCCGCGGGCATGACGACCTCGGCGACGAACTTCTCGATCTTCTCGAGCAGGGGGCGGACAGATGCGGGCAGTTCGAAGTCCATGATTTGACCTATCGTTCGGAGTGCAGCTCGGTCGGGAGATGAGCGGTGACGTTGAACGTGACGAGCGAGATCTGCTCGGGCTTCCACGCGGCATCGCGCGCGAAGTCCTGGGTGCGAAACCGCAGCTCGGTGACCGACGCGTTGCGGATCACGATACTGGTGCGGACCATCCGCGCATCCGGGATCCCGAACGTCAGACCCACCGCAACGCCGATCGGTCCCGCCGACGTCACGCACGCGATCTTGGCCCCCGAGGGTGCGGAGGCGAGCACGCGGGTGAGGCCGTCACGAACGCGCGCGACGAAGGCACTCACGCGCTCGACGCCATCGACCACCCACTCGTCGCCCGCCCACTTCGCGAGGATCGTATGGAACGCCTCGTCGAGCAGGCGCGGCGTCGGCGCGGTCTTCAGCGCCTCGAACTTCGGATCTTGGGCGACCAGCCGCGGCACGAGGTGCTGCAGCATCTCGAACGCCGGATACTCCGCGAGCTCGAGCAGCTCGGTCGGTTGCGGCAGCACGCACCCCGCCTCCGCGGCCGCCTCCACGGCGAACGCGCCGGTCTGCACCTGCCGTTTCAGCGGACCGGTGTACAGCGCCGCGATGTTCGTGCTCGCGAGCCAGCGCCCCACCGCGCGCGCTTGCTCCTGACCGCGCGCCGACAGACGATCGTAGTCGGCCTCTCCGTACGAAGCCTGACCGTGGCGGATCAAGAAGAGCGTGCCCACGCGGCGGCGATACTACTCGACAAGTGCGTGCGTCGCGCGCGCGTGCGTGCTCCGCGCACCTACATTCGGATTGTAGGTCGATCATCTTCACCGTGGGTATATCCTCGACGGCATGCGGGTGAAGGCGCTGATCACGCTGTTCGCTATCCTCGCCCTGGGCTGTGGAGGTAGCGACGACAAGGCCGACCCCGGACGGGTGACGCTGCATCGGCTCAACAACGCCGAGTACAACAACACCGTTCGCGACCTGCTGGGCACCAAGCTCCAGCCCGCCAACGACTTCCCGGCCGACGACCGCGGGTACGGCTTCGATAACGTCGCGGATGTGCTGCGACTGTCGCCGCTCTCGGTCGAGCTCTACGAGGGCGCCGCCGAGGCGCTGATCGCGGATGCGCTCGCGGTCAGCTCGAGCTCGATGACCCAGATGTTCGAGATCATCGGCGACCCCGCCACGGGCAATCCGCAGTCGGGTGGCTGGTACTTCTTCTCGAACGGCAGCGCGACGATCACGGCGAATGCGCCGATCGCGGCGAACTACCGGATCGCGGTGCGTGCCTACGGGGCACAGGCAGGCCCCGACCCGGCGCGGCTGTCGATCGAGGTTCCGAATCACGCTCCGATCATCATCGACGTGACCGCGACGTCGACGAGCCCCGCGGTCTATCAGACCACCATCGCGCTGCCGGCAGGCATGCCGCAGGTCACCGTCTCGTTCATCAACGATTTCTACGACACCGTCACGATGCGCGATCGCAACCTGTGGGTCGACTACGTGCAGGTCACCGGTCCGATCGATGGCCCGCAGATCGACGGCGAGAAGCGCAAGCGCCTCCTTTCGTGCGAAGCGCTCGACGATGCGGCCTGCCAGAACACGATCCTCACGAGCTTCGCGAAGCGTGCGTGGCGCCGGCCGCCGACCGACGAGGAGGTCAGCAAGCTGAGGTCGTTGATCGAGCTGTCGCGCGCGCAAGGCGATACCGCCGAGGCCGGGATCCGGCTCGCGCTGCAGCGGATCCTGGTCTCGCCGCACTTCCTCTTCCGCGTCGAGGTCGATCCGGATCCGAATTCGCTGACGCCACGCCCACTGAGCAGCTGGGAGCTCGCGACGCGGCTGTCGTACTTCCTGTGGAGCTCGATGCCCGACGCCGAGCTGTTCGCGGCCGCCGAGTCTGGGGCTCTCGTGAAGGATCCCGGCGAGCTCGCGCGCCAGGCGCAGCGCATGCTCGACGATCCCAAGGCGATCGCGCTCACCGACAACTTCGCCGGCCAGTGGCTATTCACCCGCGCGCTCGGCGATCAGGACCCCGATTACACGCTGTTCCCCGATTACGACCAGGAGCTCGAGAACGCGATGCGCGCGGAGACCCGGCGTTACTTCCAGGCGTTCCTCTCCGAGGACGTGCCGATGGATCAGTTTCTGGTCGGCGACTTCACCTATGTGAACGATCGGCTCGCTGCGTTCTACGGCCTGCCGGCCGTCAACTCGCCCACCGGTCTGGTGCGCGTCTCGCTCACGAATTCGCCGCGCCGCGGCTTCCTCACCCAGGGCAGCTTCCTGCGGGTGACCTCGCGGCCCAAACGCACGTCGCCGGTGCTGCGCGGCAAGTGGGTGCTCGACAACCTGCTGTGCACACCGCCGCGGCCGCCGCCGCCGGGCGTCGAGGGCCTGCCCGAGGGCATGATGGCCACGGGCTCGATCCGCGATCGGCTCGAGGCGCACCGCACCAACCCGATCTGCGCGAGCTGCCATCGCACGATGGACCCGCTCGGCTTCGGCCTCGATAACTTCGACGCGATCGGCCGCTATCGCACGACCGACGCGGGCTATCCGATCGACGCCACCGGCGAGCTCACCGACGGCACCGTATTCAACGGCGCGCTCGAGATGACCCAGCAGCTCGCCGCCAACCCCGGTGTCTATCGTTGCATGGTGCAGAAGCTCTACACCTACACCGGCCGGTCGCCGTTCCGGATCGAGGCGATCGAGCACATCGACGCGCTGACCGAGCGGTTCATCGATCGCGGCTACCACCTGCGCGATCTGCTGGTCGATATGGTCACGTCTCCGTTCTTCGTCTCGCGTCGAGGTGAGCCATGAATCGTCGCAAGTTCCTCGGTGGTGCGGGCGCGATGATCGCGCTGCCGTTCCTCGCATCGCTCCGGCCGCGCACGGCGCGTGGTGCGGACCCTGTCGTGCCGAAGCGGTTCATCGCGTTCTACCTGCCGTGCGGCATCGTGATGAATAACTGGACGCCCACGGCCGAGGGCGCGAGCTGGACATCCCCGATCCTGATGCCGCTGACGGCGTATCGCGACAAGGTGCTGGTGCTGAGCGGCATCGACAACAAGCCCGGCCGCTCCGATGGCGGCGGCGACCACGCCTCGGGCACCGGCGCGTTCTTGACGGCGACCCACGTCCGCAAGACCGCGGGCTCCGACATCCTGAACAACGTCTCGATCGATCAGGTCCTCGCGAACAAGCTGAGCGAAGGTCTCCCGCTGCCCTCGCTCGAGCTCGGCTGCGACGGTGGCGCCGCGGTCGGCGATTGCGACACCGGCTACAGCTGCGCGTACGCACGCAGCATCGCGTGGGCCGGTCCCGACAGCCCACTCCCCAAGCAGACCAACCCGGCGGCGGTCTTCGACCGGCTGTTCGCCGGCTACGATGCCGGAGCATCGGCCGCCGAGATCGCCAAGCGCAAGGTCTACCGGACCAGCGTGCTCGACGGCGCGCTCGATGATGCGACGTCGCTGCGCTCGCATCTCGGCCGCACCGACCAGGCCAAGCTCGACGAGTACCTGACCGCCGTGCGCGAGCTCGAGACCCGGATCGCGAGGCCGGTTAAGGTGTGCAAGCCCGGCACGCGCCCGCCGACGAACCTCAGCTTTGCCGAGCGCTCGCACGCGATGATCGACCTGATCGCGATCGCGCTCGAGTGCGACTTGACCCGCGTGGTCTCGTTCATGCTTGGCAACGCGGGCTCGGGCAACACCCATCCGCAGATCGGCATCACCGAGTCGCACCACGAGCTGTCGCATCACATGGGCAACGTGACGAACCTGTCCAAGCTCACGCAGATCAACACCTGGGAGATCGGCGAGCTCGCTTACCTGCTCGGCAAGCTCAAGGCGATCGACGATGGCAACGGCATCACCGCACTCGACAACTCGATCGTGTTCTGCTCGAGCGAGATCGAGGATGGCGATGCGCACCGGCACACCAACCTGCCCGTCGTGGTCGCAGGCGGCGGTGGCGGCACGGTGGCCACCGGGACGCACCGCAGGTACGCCAACGCGCCACCGATGGCCGAGCTGTTCATCGCGCTCGCGAGGGGTCTCGGGGTGCCGCTCACGACGTTCGGTGACGACGGCACCAAGCCGCTTGCCGGCGTCCTCGCGTAGCGGCGTCTACTCGACGAGCGTGATCACGCCGCACGCGACGCGACCACCCGCGTTGCCCGTGGGCTGCGTCTTGAAGTCGTCCGCCTTCTCGTGAACGATGAAGCCCTTGCCCACGATCGACGTCGGGCCATCGGCGAGCGTGATGCCCTTCATCACGAACGTCTTGGTCGCCTTGCCGTCCTTGCCGGCGGTGAGATTTCCGAAGTCACCCTCGTGGTGCTCCTCCGCGTCGGGCGAGCCGTGCTTGTGGCTGTTCGGGTTGAAGTGACCACCCGCGCTGGTCGCGTCGGGCGCGGAGCAGTCACCCTTCTCGTGCACGTGGTAGGCGTGGTTGCCAGCCTTCAGGCCCTCGATGGTCGCGGTGACCTCGACGCCACCATCGGTCTCCTTGAACTCGATCGTGCCCTTGACCTTCGACTTCGACGCCGGAGCGAGCTCGGCCTTGGCCTGCTTCGGCGCCGGCGGTGGTGGGGCCGGAGCCGGCTCGACGGGAGTCGGCGCGGGCTCGGCGACGGGCGCCGGCTTGGGCTGCGCGGCGGGCTTGGACTTCGAGCCGCACGCGGCGGCAGTGACGAGGGCGATCGAGAACAGGATGCGCTTCATGCGCGGAGCTTCGCCCCGGAGCGGCGCGCAAGCGAACGTTCGGGACCACGAATCGCGTCGATCTCACGCCAGCCCATCGGCGAGGGGTACTCGACGACCGTGCCCGTGAGCGCGCTACTTCGTGTAGTCGAACCAGGCGCCCGCGAACGGCGCCTGCGCATGACAGCGGCTCCAGCACAGATCGAAGTGGATCTCACCGGCACCCGGGCCCGACATCGACGTGAACAGCCAGCCACCTTCGTCCTCGGGCGCGGTGCCGGGCGTGAGCTTGCGCATGATGTCGATGCTGCGCAGCGCACCCGCCTGGCCGCCGTCGTTTTCGTGGATCTCCTTGACGAGGACCGCGTCGCGCTCGGTGGTGCCTCGGGTGCGTGCGACGTCGTTCACGTAGATGATCCGGTAGGTGTCACCATGGCCGGGCGCGTTGCCGAAGGTGTCGACGCGATGCCAGCGCTGGTAATCGCCGAGCTCCGGCGGCGTGACCGGATCGCCGCACGCTACGAGCAACAGGACGCAGGTCGCGTGCGCTCTCACGGCACCACCAGCATGCCAACCGGGACCTCGATATAGTCGAGCGTGCCCTCGGGGCCGTCGATGTCCGCGCCGTCGTCGAGTCGCGCAGTCAGCGCGTAGCTCCCGGTGGGGATGTTCGTGAGGTTCACGGTGAACGTACCGCGGCCTGCGACGAGGTCACCGATCACGCCGGTCTCGAGCAGCACGCCCTTGCGCCGCGGGCCGCGCAGGCTTCCGACGACGAGATCGTGATCGGCGTCGCGCAGCTCGTAGCCGAACGTCACGACCATGCCCTGGCGGTCGAGCTCGGTGACCATCACCTCCGGAGCGGCGTTATCCGGTCGGCCCGGGCCGCGCGGTGCTTTCATCGATCCGTCGACAAGGCCCGCCCAGTTGCGGAGCACGGCGACCTCGTGTTCGTCGAGCTCGCGGTCCGGCGGCATCACGGTGCGGTTCGGGAAGAACTTGTTGTAGCGAATGCGCTGCGAGATCAGGGTCGCGTTCTTCGCAGCACCATCGATCGGGGCGGTGAATCCGACGACCTCGACTGCATCGTAGGAATCGAACCGTACGCCGGGCGCGGCGAACCCGAGCGTCGGATAGGCATGGCAGCGCACGCAGTTGGCCGCGAGCACCGGCATCACATCGACTTGCCAGCCCGGTTGCGTGGGTGGATCGTCGAGTCCACACGCTGCAAGCAGGAGCATCGGAGCGATGACTCTCACAGGTAATAGTGTAGCTGGAGCAAGGCGAGCAGGTCGGGGTGCATGGCGTCCCCGCCTGTCGACTCGATCCGGGTGAGGAGGTGGAGCTCGACGTGCGCCCAGGGAAACATCTGGCCGTCGAGCTGGAACGCGTTGCGCGAGGAGCCGCGCAGCGACACATCGGGATCCCAGCGCTGCAGCGTGGCGCCGATCAGGTAGCCCGGGAGGATCAGCCGCGTGAGCTGCGCGAAGCCGAGCACCTGCAGGCGGGTCGTGCCCACTTCGCCGAAGCTCTGGCGCTGCAGATCGAGCTCGCCGATCACCATCAGCTTGGGCCCCGGCATCCAGTACTTCCCGATCGCACCGAGCAGGACGCGACGATCGTCCGCGGTGAGCGCGAGCCGAGCGTTGCCGGCGATCAGGTAGTTGCCGGACCGGCGCTCGTAGTACGCGGTGGCTCCGTTCGCCCGCGCGCCGGCGCCGGTGTACGTGATCGGATTGCCGACGAAACCGGAGACGTAGCCCTCCCAATTGTTACCACTCGCGCCGAGCTCGAGCGCGTAGGGCTCCTCGAGTGTGGACTGATCGAGGTAGCGGCGGGGATATGCGGTGTGATCCTGGGTACGGATGCCGAACACCGGAAAGAATCGCCCGGCGCGGACGGTCACCGACGAGCCGTCGTACATCAGATAGTGCTGCCGCGAGACCACGTAGGTCGCGGCGGAGACGCCCGCCGTGCGCGAGCGCGCGGCACCGTTGAGGCCCGCGGTGAGGTACAGCGAGATCGGG